>JAITXK010000077.1 GCA_031284765.1 Candidatus Symbiothrix sp. | reverse complement strand
ACCACGCGGTCGCCTTTCCGAATAATCGGACGCAAATCGATGGTTGTATTTTGATTTGTTTTTCTGAATTTCGGTAAATTATAGGATTTAACCGCAGATTCGAAGCTGACAAATTCTGCGTCCGTCGTCCGATCGTATTGAATGTCAATCCGGTTTGCATCCACGAAAATAACTTCGCCGGGGCCTTCTGCCGCAATTTGCGTGCGCGAATCCTGCGTCAATTGGCCTTCCAAACCTGTGCCGACAATGGGCGCTTCGGTGCGCAACAAAGGCACAGCCTGCCGCATCATGTTCGATCCCATCAATGCACGGTTGGCATCATCATGTTCCAAGAATGGAATCAATGAGGCGGCAATTGAAGCAATTTGTGTGGGCGAAACATCCATCAATTCCACTTCTTCAGGCGAAACAACAGGATAATCGGCATCTTGACGGGATTTTACGCGGTTGCGGATGAACGTTCCGTCATCATTCAAAGGAGCATTTCCTTGTCCGATGATTTTTCCTTCTTCTTCTTCAGCCGTTAAATAAACGATCCCTTTGGGTGAAAAATCAACTATGGAACTGTTTACTTTCCGGTAAGGTGTTTCAATAAAGCCTAAATCATTGATTTTAGCATACACGCACAATGAAGAAATCAAACCAATATTAGGGCCTTCAGGCGTTTCAATCGGACAGAGGCGACCGTAGTGCGTATAGTGTACGTCACGAACCTCGAAACCTGCACGTTCGCGGGAAAGACCGCCGGGGCCTAAGGCCGACATACGGCGTTTGTGTGTGATTTCCGCCAACGGATTAGTCTGGTCCATGAATTGCGACAAAGCATTTGTACCGAAGAATGTGTTCACGACGGCCGAAATGGTTTTCGCATTAATTAAATCAATCGGGGTAAATACTTCGTTGTCGCGCACATTCATGCGTTCGCGAATGGTACGCGCCATACGTGCCAAACCGATACCGAACTGGTTGTAAAGTTGTTCACCTACGGTGCGGACACGGCGGTTACTCAAGTGGTCGATGTCGTCCACATTGGCTTTCGAGTTGATTAATTCAATCAGATATTTGATAATTTCGATGATGTCTTCTTTGGTCAAGACTTTCACATCAATCGAAGTGGTCAGATTTAATTTTTTGTTGATGCGGTAGCGGCCTACTTCGCCCAAGTCGTAACGTTTTTCAGAGAAAAACAAGTTTTGAATGACTTCTCGTGCGCTGGCGTCATCGGCGGGGTCGGCGTTCCGCAGTTGGCGGTAAATATATACAACCGCATCGCGTTCCGAGTTGCTCGGGTCTTTCTGCAAAGTGTTGTAAATGATTGCGTAATCAGATAAATTCTGATCTTCACGGTGCAACAAAATCGTTTGAGCGCCCGATTCGATAATTTCATCAATGTGATGTTGTTCAAGAACCACTTCCCGGTCAATGAATACTTCGTTACGTTCGATAGAAACCACTTCGCCGGTATCTTCATCCACGAAATCTTCCACCCATGTTTTCAACACGCGGGCAGCCAATTTGCGGCCGATGGATTTATTCAGATTCGTCTTGTTTACCTTGACTTCTTCGGCCAAATTAAAGATTTCCAATATGTCTTTATCGCTTTCAAAGCCAATGGCTCTCAAAAGGGTAGTAACAGGCAATTTCTTTTTGCGGTCAATATACGCATACATTACATTGTTTATATCGGTCGCAAATTCAATCCACGAACCCTTGAATGGGATGATTCGGGCTGAATATAATTTGGTGCCGTTGGAGTGCAAACTTTGTCCGAAGAATACCCCCGGAGAGCGGTGTAATTGAGATACGACTACCCGTTCGGCGCCATTGATGACGAATGTTCCTTTTTCTGTCATGTACGGAATCGGGCCTAAATAAACGTCTTGAACCACCGTGTCGAAATCCTCATGATCAGGATCGGTACAATAAAGTTTTAATTTGGCTTTCAAAGGAACGCTGTAGGTCAATCCTCTTTCTATACACTCGTCAATTGTATAGCGGGGCGGATCGATGTAATAATCCAAAAACTCAAGTACAAAGTTGTTTCGGGTATCCGCAATCGGAAAGTTTTCCGTATAAACTTTATACAATCCCTCATTTTTTCTTTTTTCAGGGGGCGTATCTAACTGAAGAAAGTCTTGAAACGACTTTAATTGCACTTCCAAAAAATCCGGATATTGAAAAGGATTTTTGATAGAAGCAAAATTGACTCTTTGCGAATTTTTTGTTGCTGTTGAAGACATTTTTGCAGAATTAGGAACTTAATTATAATGATTATACACAAAAAGGCTAAGAACCTTCTCCTCGAAGGTTCTTAACCAAAGACTTTGTAAGAGCAACCGTTATTTAAGTTCAACTTCTGCTCCTGCTTCTTCCAATGATTTTTTCAGAGCTTCAGCTTCGTCTTTAGCGATTCCTTCTTTCAAAGGAGCGGGAGCGCTATCAACGATATCTTTAGCTTCTTTCAAACCAAGACCTGTTAATTCTTTTACCAACTTAACTATAGCTAATTTGTTCGCGCCTGCGCCTTTCAAGATCACATCAAAAGATGATTTTTCTTCGACAACTTCAGCCGCGCCGGCTGCAGGACCGGCAGCAACAGCAACAGCTGCAGCAGCAGGTTCGATACCATATTCCGATTTCAGAATTTCAGCTAATTCGTTTACTTCCTTTACGGTTAAGTTTACTAATTGTTCAGCAAAAGCTTTTAAATCTGCCATTTTTTTATAAATTTTAATTGTTTGTTATTTAATTTATTAATTTGTTCCGTCATTGCGAGGGTAAAACCCGAAGCAATCTAGTCTGGTTTGCTTCGCTTCGCTCGCAAAGACGAAGTTTATCGGTTTTCCAACGTTTTCAATATTCCTGAAAGCGTTTGTCCACCCGATTGAAGAGCCGAAATAACATTCTTGGCGGGCGATTGCAACAATGCAATAACATCGCCGATAAGTTCGTTCTTGCTCTTGATAGAAACTAATAGGTCAAGATTGTTTGCACCTACATAGAATCCTTCCTGAACATAAGCCGCTTTCAATTTGGGAATATCTGTTCCTTTTGAAAACGTTTTAATCAGTTTGGCAGGGCTGTTGGCGTTGTTCGAAAACATAACGGCCGTATTCCCTTTCAATGCGGAATCCAATGCGGAGAAATCTCCTTCTACTTGCTCCAGCGCTTTCTTAAACAAGGTGTTTTTTACAACAACTAATTTAATATCCTGTTTATCGCACTCTCTTCTTAAATTGCTCGTACCTGCTGCATTTAATGTAGCAATGTCGGTCAAATAAAAATTAGTGTAATTGCCTACGGTAGCAACGATCTGTTTTACAACAGTTGATTTATCTTCCTTTCTCATAATTCAAATCTTTTAAATTTCATCTACTGATTTAGGATCGATTTTCAGACCCGGACTCATTGTACTCGAAAGATAAACACTCTTGATATACGTTCCTTTAGAAGCAGTTGGTTTCAACTTGACCAAAGTATTGACAAATTCTTTCGCGTTGTCTTTGATTTGCGCTGCATTGAAAGATACTTTTCCGATAGAAGTATGAACGATACCGGCTTTATCCACTTTGAAGTCGATTTTGCCTTGTTTTACTTCTTTTACGGCAGTAGCAACATCATTGGTAACCGTTCCGCTTTTGGGGTTCGGCATCAAGCCTCGAGGACCCAATACGCGACCTAAAGCGCCGATTTTACCCATGATAGCCGGTTGCGTGATAATCACGTCAATATCCGTCCAACCACTTTTGATTTTGTCGATATACTCATCAAGCCCTACGAATTCAGCTCCTGCTTCTTTAGCAGCAGCCTCCTGATCGGGAGTAACCAATGCGAGAACCCTAACTTGCTTACCTGTTCCATGAGGCAGTGAAACCACTCCTCTTACCATTTGGTTAGCTTTACGGGGGTCAACACCCAAGCGGACATCAATGTCCACGGAAGCATCGAATTTGGTGGTGGAAATTTCCTTTACCAAAGCGGAAGCTTCTTTTAGTGTGTACGTTTTCCCTGCTTCAACTTTGCTTAAAGCCAACTTTTGTTTTTTTGTAAGTTTACTCATCCTTTAATTGAAGTTTTAATTGTTTGCAGGGAATGCCCCTTTTACAGTTATACCCATACTTCTTGCTGTTCCGGCAACCATTTTCATGGCGGAATCAACAGTGAAACAGTTCAAGTCAGCCATTTTATCTTCTGCAATTACTTTTACCTGATCCCAGGAAACTTCAGCCACTTTCTTGCGATTAGGCTCTGCAGATCCGCTTTTTACGTTGGTTACTTCCAATAATTGGATCGCCACCGGCGGATTTTTTACGATAAAATCAAATGACTTGTCAGCATAGTAAGTGATTACCACGGGTAATACCTTACCTGCCTTGTCTTGGGTTCTGGCATTAAATTGCTTGCAAAACTCCATAATATTAATACCCTTAGAACCCAATGCAGGGCCAACAGGGGGAGAAGGGTTTGCAGCTCCTCCTTTAATCTGTAATTTTAGCTGTCCAGCAATCTCTTTAGCCATTGTTTTTTAATTTAATTATTAACTCGAAAAATAAAAAGAAAGAATCCGAAAGCGTAACCTCGCGAACTATTCTTTTTCAACTTGTAAATACCCCAATTCCAGGGGACTTTTCCGTCCAAAAATCTTGACCATGACCTTGAGTTTTTTCTTATCGAAATCAATCTCTTCGATCTCACCGTGGAAGCCGATGAATGGTCCATGATTAATTTTAACGGTTTCACCAATCATGTAATCTATTCCAAATTCTTCAGGTCGTTCCTGCAATTCGTCTGCCTGACCTAACAAGCGGCTCACTTCAGTCGGACGCAAAGGAACCGGTTTATCTCCGCCGAGAAACCCGATTACAAAATTGATGTTTTTTAGGAAATGGATAACTTCTCCTACCAGGTTCGCTTCAATAATAATGTACCCCGGTAGATAAGCGCGTTCTTTAATCACCTTTTTGCCGTTGCGATTTTGAACTACCTTTTCCGTGGGAATAACGATTTGAGTAATATAATCCTCAAAATGATTATTTTTGATTTCCGCTTCGAGATATTCCTTTACTTTGTTCTCTTTACCATTTACAGCGCGCAGAACATAAAATTTCTTTACTGTTTCAGACATGCCTTATATAAAGATAATTTTGTAAAAGTTGGAAACAATCCACTCAAAACTGGTGTCTATTGCAAATACCACTACTGCCATAACAAGGGAAGCAACCATCACAACAACAGTACTGCTCGACAATTCCTGACTCGTGGGCCATGAAACCTTATGTACGAGTTCGTTATAAGATTCCCTAATATAAGAAATAATCTTATTCATTTTTAGTCTTTATTATTAGCACGGGTCGAAAGACTCGAACTCTCGACCCTCGGTTTTGGAGACCGATGCTCTACCAACTGAGCTAGACCCGTGTTTATCCATTACGAATTAAAAATCACGAATTACGAATACCATTCAATGCGTTAGCCGTAATTCGTAATTTTTAATTACGGATTTTTTCATTTTATTCAACGATCTCTGTAATCTGACCCGCACCTACTGTACGACCACCTTCGCGGATAGCGAAACGCAAGCCTTCGCTACAAGCTACCGGATAGATCAATTCGATACTGATGGTTACGTTATCACCCGGCATAACCATTTCGGTTCCTTCCGGAAGAGTGATTTCACCGGTAACGTCCAATGTACGGATATAGAATTGCGGACGATATTTGTTGTGGAACGGAGTATGACGACCGCCTTCTTCTTTTTTCAAGATATATACTTCAGCTTTCACTTTAGTATGCGGGTGTACTTTTCCCGGATGGGTAATAACCATACCGCGTTTTACTTC
>JAITXK010000074.1 GCA_031284765.1 Candidatus Symbiothrix sp. | reverse complement strand
CTTACGCCGAAGCCATGATTCAATTGAACAGTCATGAAAAACAAGGAATGGCGTACGATTTCAGCGCTTTCGATGGCGCTCCGGAGCAGATAGATTCCCAACATTCATTCAGTTTGGATTTGGATTTGTTTGGCGAACAATCCTTGTTTCAGAGCATCAATCGCACCGTTACGGAGATGGGAAAAGTTTGTTTGGTAAACCGGTTTAAGCAGCCATTGACGGATAAAGCGGCCATAATCAGTTGTCAACAGGCGGTGCGCGAACTGGCTTCGAAAACTTTTTTCCGGCAGCATTTTTATGTGACCGGGTTTCCCCGGAAGGACGATAAAGGAAATATTCAGCAATTGGAGAACTTAACCAAACAATATCAAAGCTATTTTTCCAACCACCCGGTATGGCGTATCGTGATATGGCTGATGCCGACGGTCTGGCTGGTAGGTGTGGCCGCTAATATCCTTTTAGGCGTTCCGGCAGCAATATTCGGTTTACTGTTTGCCTTGGGTTTCCTAATTGCAAACCTGCAGAGGATATATATTGAGCGGCTGTACAAGTCGGTGAATAAAATGGAGCAGTTGTTGTCAACGTATGCACAGTTGATGGAATTGATAGAAAAGGAATCGTTCAGTTCGGAAACCTTGACGAAGGTGCAACAGTCGCTTGTTTCGCAAGAAGTGAAGGCTTCGCAGGCCATCAAACAATTGTCCGGTATTATCGGAGCCTTGGACCAACGACACAGTCTTGTAGGTATCTTACTGAATGTTATTTACTTACGCGATATACGGCAGACGATGTATTTGGAACAATGGCTACAAGTACATGCCCAAAATTTTGGCGTCTGGTTTGAGGCTTTGGCGCAGATGGATGCGATGTGTTCACTGGGCGGTTTTGCCTTCAATCATCCCGATTATGCCTATCCGGAGATAGCAGATACTTATTTTCGGATGGAGGGGCGCGCGCTGGGACATCCCTTGTTGAATAGCAAGCAATGTGTGCGAAATGACTTGTCGATAACGAAAACGCCTTATTTTATGGTGGTTACAGGCGCCAATATGGCAGGAAAAAGTACCTATCTCCGTACCGTAGGCGTCAACTTTCTATTGGCTTGTATCGGTTTGCCCGTATGCGCCGAATCAATGACGGTTTATCCGGCGCAGTTGGTTACAAGCCTCCGCACGGCGGACTCGTTGACCGCGCATGAATCCTATTTCTTCGCCGAACTGAAACGCTTGAAAATGATTATCGACCGCTTAAATGGCGGTGAATCCTTGTTTATCATTTTGGACGAGGTGTTGAAAGGCACAAATTCGGCGGACAAACAAAAGGGTTCGTTGGCCTTGATGAGGCAATTGATAGCCAAGAAAACCTGTGGAATGATTGCCACGCACGACTTGTTGCTGGGAACCTTGGCACAAGAATTTCCGGAAGAAGTACGCAATTACTGTTTTGAAGCCGACATCACCGGCGATAGATTGACGTTTACTTATCTGATACGCGAAGGAGTCGCCCAAAATATGAATGCCAGTTTTTTGATGAAGAAAATGGGGATTACGCTATGACTTGAGTATTTCTAACAATACAATATTTTCAACGTGGTGGGTATGCGGAAACATATCTACCGGCTGGATTTTCGCCACTTTGTATTTCGGGTCCAACAAACTTAAATCCCGCGCTTGGGTGGCAGGATTGCAACTGACATACACGATTCGCTTTGGTTCAGCAAATAAAATGGCATCAATCACATCGTCGTGCATACCTGCGCGGGGCGGGTCGGTAATAATTACGTCGGGGCGACCGTATTCTTCGATGAAAGCTACATTCAGGATGTCTTTCATATCGCCGGCAAAGAACAGCGTATTGCCGATTCCGTTGATTTCCGAATTGACGCGAGCATCTTCAATGGCTTCGGGAACATATTCGATACCAATTACCTGCTTTGCGCTTTTTGCCACGAAATTAGCAATGGTTCCCGTTCCGGTGTAAAGGTCGTAAACCAATTCATTGCCGGACAATCCGGCAAATTCGCGGGCTATTTTGTATAAATTGTAGGCTTGTTCGCTGTTGGTTTGGTAGAAAGATTTGGGTCCGATTTTGAATTTCAGCCCTTCCATTTCCTCGAAAATATGGTCTTTTCCTTTGAACGTAAACACTTCCCGGTCGGTAATCGTATCGTTGGCTTTCTCGTTGATGATGTACAACAAAGATGTAATTTGCGGGAATTTTTCGACCAGATGATTCAGCAATGCCTCTCTAAGGTCTTTATCGTTTTCGTAAAAAACCACAATCAGCATCACTTCGCCGGTAGAGGAAGTACGGATGATGATGTTGCGCATCAAGCCGTTTTGATTGCGCAGGTCGAAGAAGGTATAATTATTTTTCAGCGCAAAATCTTTGATTTCATTGCGGATTTGGTTGGAGATATCGTCCTGCAACCAGCATTTGTTGATGTCCAAAACCTTGTCGAACATGCCCGGAATATGAAAACCCAAAGCATTCATATTGTCGAAAGTCGCGCCCGATTTGATTTCCGTTTCCGTCATCCAGCGTTTGTTGGAAAAAGTAAATTCCAATTTATTGCGATAAAATTCGGCTTTTCCCGAACCCAAAATAGGCGAAATTTCCGGTAATTCGATTTTCCCGATGCGGGTAAGATTATCCGCAACTTGTTGTTGTTTGTAGCGGATTTGTTCGGAGTAGGGGAGAATCTGCCATTTGCAACCCCCGCATATACCGTAATGTTCACAAACAGCTTCTGTTCTTTGCGCTGAATATTCGTGAAAAAACACGGCTTTCCCTTCTGCATAACTGTTTTTCTTGCGAGTTAGTTGAATATCAACCACATCTCCGGGAACTACAAAAGGAATGAAAATGACTAAGTCGTTGTAACGGGCAACTGCTTTTCCTTCGGCGGCAATTCCGGTAATTGTCACTTTTTCCAGCAAGGGTAGCGGTTTTTTATTATTCTTTGGCATGAATTTATGAAGATTTTTCTGCACCGGAACGGGACAATACGAACTTGATTAAAGCAAAAACAATGTAGCAAA
>JAITXK010000060.1 GCA_031284765.1 Candidatus Symbiothrix sp. | reverse complement strand
ACATACAGCGCACGATTGATTTGGCGAGCCGTATTCCCGACCCGTATGTCAAGATTTCGGAAAGCGGACTGTCCAATCCCGAAACAGTCATCCGGTTGCGGGAAGCCGGGTTTAAGGGCTTTTTGATGGGGGAGAATTTTATGAAAACGAGCGAGCCGGCGGGGGCGTTGCGGGAGTTTATTGGGGAGTTAGGCCCCACCCCCGGCCCCTCCCCCAAGGGGAGGGGGGAAGTCCTTGCAGAATCGTACGCCGCACCCCCCCTCCCCTTGGGGGAGGGGCCGGGGGTGGGGCCTAACTCCCCAATAAACTCCCGCAACGCCCCCGCCGGATCGCTCGTTTTCATAAAATTCTCCCCCATCAAAAAGCCCTTAAATCCGGCTTCCCGCAACCGGATGACTGTTTCGGGATTGGACAGTCCGCTTTCCGAAATCTTGACATACGGGTCGGGAATACGGCTCGCCAAATCAATCGTGCGCTGTATGTTCGTCACAAAGGTTTTCAGGTCGCGGTTATTGATGCCCACGACATCAATATCGGGTTGAAGATAGTCCAATTCGTCTTCCGTATGGATTTCCAGCAGGACTTCCATGCCCAATTCGTGGGCGATTTTCGTGAAGCGCTTGACTTCGTCTTTCGTCAGACAGGCGGCAATCAGCAAGATGACGTCCGCGCCCAAGACTTTGGATTGATAGACCTGATATTCGTCCACCATAAAATCCTTGCGGAGAATAGGGATAGTTTTCACTCGCTTGCGGGCGCGATGAAAATCGTGAAAAGTTCCGCCAAAAAACATTTCGTCGGTCAGGACGGAAATCGCCGTGGCGCCCGCCTGCTCATAGCCGGTTACTATCGACTTGACATCGGCATCGGCATGAATCCAACCTATGGACGGCGAACGGCGTTTGAACTCGGCAATGATGCCCGAACTTGAGTTTTTCAAGGCCTGCTTGAACGAAAGGGTTTGATGGCCGGTGACATCCAAAAAATCTTTCAGATACGAGAGCGGCATTTCTTCCTTTTGGCGTGCCGTTTCAAGGCGTTTGTTTTCGCAAATTGTTTCTAAGATATTCATGGGTTTAGGAAAGCGTATTGATGGTTAAAAATTTGCTGAACGCCGTTTGGGCTTTCCCCGCTTCCAACGAATATTTGGCTTTGTCGATGCAGGTCTGAATCTCCAATTGCGGTTCAATCGTTTGAATGGCGGTTGCAGCGTTGATGATGACGGTATTTTTTTGCGCTTCCGTAGCCCTGTTGTTCAGTACGTTATCAAAGATTTGTGCGGCTTTTTGCGGTGTATCCCCGCCGCTGAGTTCGGTTGGCGATGCCCGCTCAAATCCCAATACTTCGGGCGTATAAATGCTTTCTCCGGATTTGTTGATGATGACAAACGTGTCGGTCAAGGAGATTTCATCGTATCCGTCCAGACTGTGGACAATCGAAAAATCGTTGCCGCTTTCCTGATAAATATAGTTGTAGAGACGCGCCATTTTCAAATCATACACACCCAAAACCTGCCGTTTGGGCACCAAGGGATTGACAATCGGCCCCAGAATATTGAAAAACGTGCGTACTGCCAAGGCTTTTCGCACCGGTGCAACGGTTTTCAATGCCGGGTTGAACAGAGGTGCATGAAGGTAGGCGATATTCGTCTTGTCCAACGATTTTTTGTGAATGTCCAAGTCTTGGGTGAATTTCACGCCGTGCTCTTCCATCACGTTGGATGCTCCGCTGACCGAAGTTGCACCGAAATTCCCGTGTTTGACCACCTTGTAGCCCGCGCCCGCAGTTACAAAACAGGCGGCGGTGGAGATGTTGAACGTATTTTTGCCGTCCCCACCCGTTCCCACAATGTCGATGGGGTTGTATTCGTTCAACGGGTCAACATTGAAACGCATTTCCAATAACGCATCGCGAAAACCCAGAATTTCTTCCACGCTGATGCTTCGCATGAAATAGACGGTAATAAAAGCGGCGATTTGGCTTTCGTTGTATTGCCCTTTCGCCATGTTGGTCAATATCTGTTTCGCTTCTTCGCGGGAGAGATATTGGTGTTCGAATAGTTTACTTAATGTTGCTTTCATATTTTTATGTATTATAAAGTTGATGTTGATGCTGCCGTACACTACGACAGGAAGAAATTCTAAAATTTCAAGCTTGTCGTATACTACGACAGGAAGAAATTCCAAAATTTCAAGCTGTCGTATACTACGGCAGGAACAAATTTCAAAATTTCAAGCTGTCGTACACTACGGCAGGAAGAAATTCTAAAATTTCAAGCTGTCGTACACTACGACGATAAAAACTGTTTCATTATCTCCTTCCCCAACGGCGTCAGCACCGATTCGGGATGAAACTGCACACCATGCACATCGAATTTGGTATGTTTCAATGCCATGATTTGCCCCTCGCTATCGACCGCCGTAATCTCCAATTCTTGGGGGAAATCCTGTCGGGAAACAATCCACGAATGGTAGCGCCCGACTTCAAATGTTTCGGGCAGCGTTTGAAACAGCGTGTCTTGCGCAATCACTTGTATCGGCGTAGCCACACCGTGATACACCTCTTCGAGGTTGACGAGCGTTCCGCCGAACGCTTCGCCAATGGCCTGATGTCCCAAACAAACGCCCAGAATGCTTTTGCTTGGCGCAAAACGCTTGATTAAGGGCAGCAGCAATCCCGCTTCGGAAGGAATGCCCGGCCCGGGCGAGAGAATGATTTTGTCGAATGACTCAACATCCTCCATCCTGATTTTGTCGTTACGATGCACTTCCACATCGGTGTAGCCCAGTGCTTTTACCAGATGAACCAAATTGTAGGTAAAAGAGTCGTAATTATCGAAAAGTAGTATTTTCATCTCAATTAATAATTGCTTCTGCCGTGTCAATAGCCGTTTTTAACGCTCCTAATTTATTATTTACTTCCTGCAATTCCGATTCGGCATTGGAACGCGACACGATGCCCGCCCCCGCCTGATAATACAACACATTGTTTTTGCTGATGAACGAACGAATGGTAATCGCCTGATTGAGGTTGCCGTCCAATCCAAGATAACCGATGCAACCGCCGTATGCGCCGCGATTGTGCGGTTCGATGTCGCGAATCAATTCCATGGCGCGGATTTTCGGCGCACCCGACAGTGTACCTGCGGGAAAGGTATCGGCATAGATGCGAATCGTGTTGCTTCCCTCGGCGACATCGCCCACCACGCGCGAAACCAGATGAATGACATGCGAATAATATTGTGCATTTTTGTAAAAATCCAATTGCACGTTGCTCGTGTTGCGACTCAAATCGTTGCGTGCCAAATCGACCAGCATCACGTGTTCGGCATTTTCTTTGGGGTCTTCCAGAAGTTGTTGTGCGATTTTTTTGTCTTTTTCGTCATCGCCTGTCCGGCGGAAAGTGCCTGCAATCGGGTCGATATACGCCTTGTTTTTGGCAATCCGGCAATGCGTTTCGGGACTTGAACCGAAAATGCGGAAGGTGCCGAAATCGAAATAAAACAAGTACGGCGATGGATTTATCGACCGCAACGCCCGGTACACCTTGAAATCATCTCCCGAAAAAGCCTGCGAAAAACACCGCGACAGCACCATTTGGAACACATCGCCGCGCTTGCAATGCTGAATGCCTTTTTCGACCATTGCCTTGTACTGCTCGTCGCTGATGGTGGATTCCTCTTTGCCTTTGGCCGTGAAATTGTAGGAGGCGTAATTGCGGTTGTTCAGAATAGTCAAAACCTCGTTCATGCGACTTTCTTCGCCCTCCAAACGGTTTTCGACAATCGTCAGTTCGTTCTTGAAATGATTGACTACGATGATGTATTGGTAGAAAATATAAATCATTTCGGGGATGGAACTTGCGATGGAATCGCCTTTTTCGGGGTCAACTTCTTCAAAATACTTCACAGCATCGTAAGATGTGTAGCCGAAAAAGCCATTGTAACCCGTTGTATTTTCGTCCTTCTTTATTTCAAAGGAATGAATGAATTGGTCTAACCGGTCAACGACCGACGGCTGAATGGACGAAGTTTCTATTGTTCCATCGGGAAAATCCAATTGAATCGTGCCTTTGCGGGCTTCAAACCGCGCCATGGGCTTCAGTCCAATGAATGATATGGAGTTTTCGTTGCCGTGAAAATCCGAACTTTCCAGCAATACCGACTCGGGATATACGTCCCTTACTTTTAAATAAATACTGACCGGCGTTTGTAAATCCGCCAGAATCGTTTTGCTCTTTGTGTTGATGATTGTTTTTTTCATTTCTTTATTTTAAACCTTATAACTTAAACCTTTTCACTAACAACTCTCACATACGTCTCCATATCCTTATCCCCCCGTCCCGAAAGACAGAGCACAATCACATCGTCTTTCTGAAATTGCTTCTGCCCAAAAACACCCAGAGCGTGCGCCGATTCTAACGCGGGAATAATGCCCTCTAATTTAGTCAATTCCATTGCCGCGGCTATCGCTTCGTCATCATTTACGGCCAGCACTTCCGAGCGGCCTTGTTTGGCCATATTGGCGTGCATTGGGCCGATGCCCGGGTAATCCAGACCGGCGGAAATCGAATACGGTTCTTCAATCTGTCCGTCTTCCGTTTGCATCAAAAGCGTTTTTGAACCGTGAATAATTCCTACTCTTCCCAACTGAATCGTTGCCGCCGAAAGTCCCGAATCAATGCCTTTCCCGCCCGCTTCCGCCAAAACGATTTTCACGCGCAGGTCGTCGATGTATTCATAAATCGTACCGCCCGCATTGCTCCCTCCGCCTACGCAGGCAATCAGGTAATCGGGATAATCGCGCCCTTCTTTTTCAAGCAACTGCCTTTTGATTTCTTTGCTAATCACCGATTGCAGACGCGCCACCATGTCGGGATACGGATGCGGCCCAACCGTTGAACCGATAATATAATGCGTATCGGACGGATGGCAGCACCAATCGCGAATCGCCTCGTTGGTCGCATCTTTCAGCGTTTTGTTACCGCTCTGAACGGGGACGACGGTTGCGCCGAGCATCTCCATTTTCTGCACGTTCAACTTTTGGCGTTCCACATCGGTAGCACCCATA
This sequence comes from Candidatus Symbiothrix sp., assembly GCA_031284765.1. Classification (GTDB taxonomy): domain Bacteria; phylum Bacteroidota; class Bacteroidia; order Bacteroidales; family Azobacteroidaceae; genus Azobacteroides. The sequence goes on along the minus strand of JAITXK010000060.1, from coordinate 2,815 downwards.
TAGACTATACATTCCATATTCATCAGTGCACAGACGGTAGCCGTTGCCACACCATGTTGACCAGCACCTGTTTCCGCGATGATGCGGGTTTTGCCCATCCGGCGGGCCAACAAAATCTGTCCGATGGTGTTGTTTATTTTGTGTGCACCCGTATGATTCAAGTCTTCGCGCTTCAGATAAATCTTGCAATGGTATTTTTCCGACAACCGTTTCGCCAGATACAAGGGAGTCGGGCGGCCGACATAATCGGTCAGCAGAGCGTTGTATTCTTTCAAAAACCCGGGGTCGGTAAGAATCTTTTTGTATTCTTGGCGCAATGTTTCGACATTATCGTAGAGGATTTCGGGGATGTATGCCCCGCCGAAATCGCCGTAGTAGCCGGATTCGTTTACGAGAAAACTGTCCTCTCTCTCTCTCTGAAGAGGTCTTTGTGTGTGTGGATTTTCTGTTGTATTCATCATCTTATAAATTTGTTTTTTTTGTCGTGGAACATGAACAAAAAAACGCTTGTTGTGAGTTACAACAAGCGTTTTTTAATTTTGATTTTTCACTAATCAGCGCATGGAATTTCACTCACCCTTTTATGAAGAACAAGCGCCACCACCAATATTGATTAACTGATAAAATCATTTTTTTTTTAATAATTAACGGCACAAAGATATGAATTATATTTTAAATACAAATAAAAAATTGGTAGAATTTTTATAACTGAATTTGCACAATAAATTTGTTTTTTCCAAAAGGAGTTGCTACCTTTGCGCTCCAAATTTATTTTTAATATCAAATTTAATTAATTAAAGGTTTATGAACAATTACGAAACCGTTTTCATTTTGACTCCCGTTTTGTCTGATAATCAGATGAAGGAAGCGGTCGAAAAATTCAAAGACGTTCTCAAAGCCGAAGGTTCTGAGATTGTGAATGAAGAACATTGGGGCCTACGCAAGTTGGCTTACCCAATTCAAAAGAAATCAACCGGATTCTATACATTGATAGAATTCAAGTCCGAACCCGCTGTAATCGCTAAGTTGGAAACACAATTCCGCCGCGATGAAAGAGTCCTTCGCTTTTTGACCTTCCGTCAAGACAAGAACTTTGCAGAATATGCAGCAAAAAGAAGAAACAAATCAACTAAAAAAGACTAATCATGGCAGCAAACAATAACTCGGAAATCCGTTACTTAACTCCTCCCACGGTAGATGTTAAGAAGAAAAAATATTGCCGTTTCAAAAAAAGCGGTATTAAATTCATTGATTATAAAGATCCTGAATTTTTGAAGAAATTTTTGAATGAGCAAGGAAAAATTCTTCCCCGCCGTATCACCGGTACTTCTTTGAAGTTCCAACACCGTGTCGCTCAAGCTGTGAAGCGCGCCCGCCACTTGGCTTTGCTTCCTTATGTAACCGATTTGATGAAATAAAAAAGGAGGAAATCATTATGCAAGTAATATTATTAGAAGATATAAACAACCTTGGTTACAAGGATGATGTAGTAACCGTAAAAAGCGGATACGGACGTAATTATCTGATTCCGCAAAAGAAAGCGGTTATCGCTTCCGAATCGGCGCAAAAAGTGCTGGCAGAAAATTTACGTCAACGCGCTCATAAATTGGAAAAGATTAAAGCCAATGCGCAAGCTTTGGCCGATAAACTGAAAGGTATTGCGCTGACCATCGGAGCAAAAACAAGTTCTACCGGAACCATTTTCGGTTCGGTAACCAATATCCAAATTGCCGATGAACTGTCTAAAAAAGGGTTTGAAGTAGAACGCAAACAGATCCTTATCAAAGATCCGGTCAAAGAAGTGGGTACTTACAAAGCCATTGTAAAACTTCATAAAGAAATTTCCGTTGAAATTCCGTTTGAAGTGGTATCCGAATAACAGAGAATAATTATTTGTTTTCATACATACAAGAAAAGAAAGAGTGGTTCGTGAGAATCGCTCTTTTTTATTGGGTTCCGATAAAAGTATATACATTTCCTTGTTCTGCAAAACCTTATTCAACCGACGATTACCGTCAAAACATAATCCTCGGCAACGATATATCGAACGGTCACTTCCGCTTGTTGAGCGGTGCGCGTTTCATGCGCTGTAAATTCACTCCATTCATTTAAAACAGGTTCGAACGGATGAATATGCAATTGCGTTTTAAATTCAATACCGGGTGCATCTATCATTTTAAAAAGCGATTCTTTGGCCGACCAATGCAAAAGCAAATGAGTCAAACGATGGGTTTCGGAAAGATGACTTTCTTCTTCTTCACTTATAAATCGGGAACGGATGTTTTCGACACGCGGGGAAATCCGTTCAATGTCGATGGCAACCGGATATTGACGGTCAATGGCAATCGCAACATAGCCTTTCGTGTGACTGATGCTGATGTGATACGAGCCATCGGCCAAATACGGTTTACCCTGTTTGGAATACACTATTTGCTTTTCTTCGCCCAAGGTTTCTTTCAACAAAACGCGCACGGCCAACCACTCGCGCAAACGGCTTTCTCCCATTCGTTGAACCGAAGGATGATACCATTCATGATGTTCCAACTGCGCCAAAAGCGCTTCGGAATTTTCCAAAATCGGGGCTGTTTTTATCGTTGCATGGTTTACCATAGAAGAACAAAGGTAACCAAAATGTTTGAAAGAAAGTTTTTTTAGTATTTTTGTTTTCAATAATTTATATTGATTGCAAAGATAGTTAGTGATATGTTAGATAAAAATTGTCGTATCGTCATTGCGAGGGCGAAGCCCGAAGCAAACCAGAAAGAATACACTCAAACAATACTGGATTGCTTCGCTCCGCTCGCAAAGACGTCAA
>JAITXK010000023.1 GCA_031284765.1 Candidatus Symbiothrix sp. | reverse complement strand
CTTGAGCAGATATATGTTCCTCCTGTTCCTGGAGCGCCACGCAAATGATTTTACAAACTTGCAAGTAGTTAATTCAATACATTCACAAGCAACTTATCAATCCGCGCCCCATCCATATCCACCACTTCCAACTTGAAATTCTTCCATTCAAGAATTTCGCCGGAGTGGGGGATATGGCCTAATTCTTCCAGAATCAGACCGCCCAGGGTATTGTACTCGTTGTCGCCGTATAAATCGCCTTGTTTGAAGTAGCTGAGGAAATTATAGAACGAACATTGTCCGTCTATTAAATACGATCCGTCGGGCCGCTTCACGATGTCGGGTTCTTCGTGGGCTTCAGGAATTTCGCCGACAATCGCTTCCATAATGTCTTTGAGGGTAACGATGCCTTGCAACACGCCAAATTCATCGGTAATCAGGGCAACGTGGTTATGGCTGATTTTCATTTGTTCCAGCGCCGGATATACATCCATGTTTTCGTAGAAATATTGTGCCGGACGTATATCGTTCCGGATATCGAAATCGGGCGATTCAATGTGTTTGAAGATGTCTTTCACAAATACAATGCCTTCGATGTGGTCTAAATCTTCTTTACCGACAGGGAATTTGCTGTAAGGATTGTTGGAAATTACCTCTTTGATTTCTGCTTTGGTCATGTCAATGTCGATCCATTCAATATCGGGACGGGGCGTCATGATGGACGATAAGTCGCGGTCTCCCAAGGAGAAAACCCGCTCCATGATGTCTTGCTCCACTTGTTGTACCTCGCCGTCTTCCGTACCTTCACGAATCATCGATTTGATTTCTTCTTCGGTTACTTTGCTGTCTTCTTCTTTAATGCCCAGCGCATTGACAACGCAAGAAGTGCTTTTGGATAACAACCAAACAAAAGGCCGGACGATAACGGACAAGCCATTCATGGGGCCGCTCATGACCTTGGCGATTTGTTCGGCCTTGCTTAACCCGATGCGTTTCGGAATCAGTTCCCCAATCACAATGGAAAAGTAAGTTACCCCGATGACAATACAGATTTGAGCGATGTTGAAAGCGTATTTAGGCTCCATTCCCCAGTTTTCCAATACCGGACTTAGTTTCACGGTTAAAACTTCTCCCGAATACAAACCGGTTAAGATGCCAATCAACGTAATGCCTACCTGTATGGTGGACAGAAAATGATTGGGATGCTCGGATAGCTTTAAAGCTCTTTGAGCAGGTTTGTTGCCCCGGTCGGCTTCGCTTTTCAAACTGGTTTTCCGTGCTGAAATAACGGAAATCTCCGACATGGAAAACAGTCCGTTCAGCAAAATGAGTAAAAAAATAATTAGTATTTCCATTTTTTTTATAGTTTCACTTTGTAGCCTATGCCAATTGAAAAAACTTGCGTGTCACGACTGTCCAAATTTTGATCGTAGCGGAGGAAAAAGTCGAAATAATCGGAGCGATTCAAGCGCCAGGCGGTACCTGCCTGATACCGCATGCGGGTCAGATAATTTCCCTTCGGGTTGTTTAAATCGTTGTATAATTCGCAGGAAATGAAAGGTTTCCACGGTTTACCCCAAACGGCATATTCCAATTGAAATTTATTTTTCAGCAAATATTTGGGATTGATTTTGTAGTCGTCCCGGTTTTCATCCCGATAAGTGCCTTGAAACCGTCCGCGCCAAGACAAGGTGAATGAGTCGAATGTTTCTTTGTACGAAACATTGAAGTAAGATCGGTGTCGTGGTTCAAATAAATAATCGCTGTTATACAGGTAGAGGAAAGCATAATAGGCTCCCACTTTGATTTTGCGGTCGAAAAGTACATAATCAATGCCTAATGCTGTTACATTGCGGTCGAAGCCGGTTGTATTGCTTATCAGACGAACTTCTTCTTCCATCGTTAAACTAAAATATCTGTTTAAATCCTTATTTAATTCTGCCGATAAAGAAAGCCCTGCATCCGTTTCTTGAGGGGTTTGAGCGAAAGAAGGTAGAAAAAAAAGGAGAAAAACAACTATACTTTTGAAAAACTTTGTCATGAAAATTTGGTGATATGATCAATGGTATTGATTTCGTCCGATTTCGGCTGATAATATACTTTCAAATATGCCACGTCGCGCAGAAAATCGATATGTCCCACTTCTACGCTGATAATATCCAAACCGGTGCGTTGTTTCAAATCGGCCAGCATTTCATGGTATTTATCGGGAGTAATCAAAGCAATTTTCTCGTACAAAATAATTTTGGAAGCATTTTGTTTGATCATGCTTTCCAATCCCCACACAATGGCGATAAACAGCAAGTTAGCCGTGAGCAGGGTAGTGTAGTCCACATCAATCGACAAGCCGTTTACAGCCGATACGCCGATAATCAGGAACAAATAGGTCATTTCGCGGATTTGTATGCTCTCGGTTCGATAGCGTATCATGCCGAAAATACAAAACAAGCCCAGTGCAAAGCCGGTACCCATCGAAAGATTCTGTAAAATAAAAAGCAACAGAAATATGGTTACGCTGAAAAGTATAAACGTAAAATAATAATCTTTCCGCGTACTTTTTTTATAATAAAAAAATTGAATAATGATCCAGCAAACTAAAAAGTTGGCTATAAAACGAATTAAAAGCGACAACAACATAGAAGAGTTAAAAACATCCACACCCATAAAAGAAAGTCCTTGTTGTGCTAATTCCTGTACATGTTCCGCAGCGATCTGCGGGTCGATCTCGGATTGAATCATAAAAATTATTGAGTTATTTTATTAATTAATGTCCACTTGCGTTTGAAACGGTTGTATTTGAGATTGGGATTGGTCAATACGGTTCCCATGCAATATTTGCTGAACGATTGCGGTTTGATGCGCAGTTTGTTTAAAATGTCTCGCAAATCGGAACGTTGCCATCCGTCTTGTTTGAGTTCCAAAATAACCAGATTGTCCATCAGTTTTGTTTTTCCTGTTTTGTAGTTCAGGAACGACAAATCCATGTCGATGGTAATGCGTTCGGTTTCGCGATTGTTTACCAAGGTAATCCGGTTGAAATTGTTTTCCAATACGGGTTCTAATCTTTCCGTATCGAAAAGCGAGTTGTTTTCCAAAAACAGTTTATCATTTTCCAACTCATTCACTGTTTGTACGTGTGATTGGTCAATCGGCACGCGGATTTTTTTAGTACGTCCCTTGTTGTTTTTATTTTTGATTTCCAAAAACGAAATATGGGAATCAATGTAGGAACGGATGCGTATTTTTTGCCGGTTCAGTTTCCCGTTCTGGTGCATGACAAACATATCCAATTCGGGCGTATCCAGGTATTGCGTACAATAAGGAGCAATCCGTTTGCCGTTGGTTATCTGTACTTTAAAATACGGAAGCATTTCTTCCAAAAGTTGCGGCAAGAGTGAAAGCGGAGCCACAAATTTGGAATCCACCCGGTCCATCAGATGAATATTTTCCATTTCATCCAAAGTGATCCATGGCATTTTTTCCAGAATGTCATTTATAGGCGTATTCATAAACTTTGGTAGAATACAGTTTTCCATCGGGATTGTAATTGTATTGAATTTTTTTTCTTCCGTTGAGAAGATAATCGTATTTGCGAATCCGGTATAATTTATTTTTGTCATTATAAACGTTTTCGCGAATGCACTTGCCTTCGTTGTCGTATTCGTAGGTAATCCGTTCCCGTTGTCCGTAAACGGCGTATTCGATTTCTTCCAATTTATAGCCGTTCTCGTCCCAAACCGTTAAGTGGTCCATCCATTTCCGTTTGCCTTTGGCATCGGCATTCATTTCTTTGACGACCAAATTTTTCTTCAGTTCGCGCTTTTCTTCGGGCGTTAAAAAGGGTGTTTGGGTTTGCGAAGCAGGGGGCGGGGCAATCGACTTTTGGGTTTGAGCGATACTGCTGACCAGAATAGTCCCCAGCATAAGAATAGAAGTCAGACCGATTATGTATTTTTTCATGAGATATACATTTAATAATTGATTTTAATGGTGAAATCTAAGGGTTCTTCGCCTTCCAAAGGATATATCTTATATGGATCACCTACTTCTACTGTTTTAGGATCTACAGGGAACAGAATGTTTTTGTATCCGATCTCTTCCGTTGATACATATACTTCGTATGGTTGGTGCGGTTTTATTTTTTGGAAGATGAATATTCCTTGATTGCCCACGCGAACATCATCAAAGTAGGTGCTGTCTTGCGGATATTTTATGAAAACGCGGGTTTCGACAGCCGGAATCAGTTTTTCGGGTTCCGCTTCGCCGTTATGGTAGAATTGAATCCATACGCGGCCTTTGACCATCGCTGATTCAACAGCATCGCCTGTGTGAATATAGAGTGTATCGGCTCGATGGCTGTTTCCATTTACTTTTACAGTAGTGGCTATGGCGGTTTTGTGATCCTTCATATCGGAAAGTGCATACACCGTATAAGTGCCGTCTCTCAGATAATCGAAACGATAATAGCCTTCTCTTCCGCTTTTCGTTTTTGCTCCAATGCTTTTATCGTTGCCGAATTCAAGGTAAACGTCTTTGTCCAATGCGGGAAATGTGTCGGTTTGAAAAGAATAAATATCGTCGGGATGATTAATCATATATACATACCCTTCGATGGCGGAAGAACCCCCCAAACCTTCATCTTGGTTGCAAGAACCAAACAAAAACAAAATTGCCAACAGCCGGAAGAAACAGGAATTTATTTTCATGTATCAA
>JAITXK010000176.1 GCA_031284765.1 Candidatus Symbiothrix sp. | reverse complement strand
AAGACATCGGGATGCGCCTTTTCTATTTCGTCGAATAGCACCACCGAGTAGGGTTTACGGCGCACAGCTTCCGTCAATTGCCCGCCCTCGTCGTAGCCGACATAGCCGGGAGGCGAGCCGATGAGGCGCGTAACACTGAATTTCTCCTGGTATTCGCTCATGTCAATGCGGGTCATCCCATTTTCATCGTTGAACAGATATTCGGCCAGCGCTTTGGCCAGTTCGGTTTTCCCTACACCGGTCGTTCCCATGAAGATGAACGAACCAATCGGGCGTTTGGGGTCTTGCAAGCCGGCACGGCTTCGCCGGATGGCATCGGAAACGGCGGTAATGGCTTCTTCCTGCCCAACCACGCGCTGGTGCAACTCTTCTTCCAGATGCAGCAGTTTGTCGGATTCGCTTTGCAACATCCGGCCGACCGGAATGCCCGTCCAGCGGGAGACCACTTCGGCAATATCATCCGCATCAACTTCTTCCTTAATCATTGCACTTTGACCTTGCAGGACGTTCAGGTTGCTTTGGAATTGCTCAATTTCTTCCTCTTTCCGGCGCAGGAAGCCGTAACGGATTTCCGCCACTTTGCCGTAATCGCCCTCGCGTTCAGCCTTTTCGGCACGGTATTTCAGGTCTTCAATTTCAATTTTATTCTGTTGAATTTGGTTGATGATTTCGCGTTCCGACTCCCATTTCGCTTTGAATTGCGATTCTTCCTGACGCAAATCGGCGATTTCCCTGTTCAAGGATTCCAATTTATGGTTGTCGTTTTCTCGTTTAATGGCTTCGCGTTCAATTTCCAATTGTGTGATTTTCCGCGTAATTTCGTCCAATGCCTCGGGCACGGAATCCACCTGCATACGCAAACGGGCAGCCGCTTCGTCCATCAAATCAATGGCCTTGTCGGGCAAATAACGGTCTGAAATATAGCGGCTCGACAACTGCACTGACGCAATAATCGCATCGTCTTTGATACGGATTTTGTGGTGGTTTTCGTATTTCTCCTTCAATCCGCGAAGGATGGAAACCGCATCGGCTTCACTCGGTTCATCAATCAACACGTGTTGGAAACGGCGTTCCAAAGCCTTGTCTTTTTCAAAATACTTTTGATATTCATTCAAGGTCGTGGCTCCGATGGCTCGCAGTTCACCCCGCGCCAAAGCCGGTTTCAGGATGTTGGCGGCATCCATCGCGCCTTCTCCCCCACCCGCACCGACTAAGGTGTGGATTTCGTCGATAAACAAAATGATCTCGCCTTCGGCGCCAATCACTTCATTGACCACCGATTTGAGACGTTCTTCAAACTCGCCTTTGTATTTCGCACCGGCAATCAGCGCACCCATATCCAGGGAGTAAATCTGTTTGGATTTCAGATTGTCAGGTACATCGCCCCGCACAATCCGGTAGGCCAAACCTTCGGCGATGGCGGTTTTTCCCACGCCCGGTTCGCCAATTAAAATCGGATTGTTCTTCGTTCTACGGCTCAAAATCTGCAACACGCGGCGGATTTCTTCGTCGCGGCCAATCACCGGATCCAATTTGCCCGCCCGGGCACGTTCGTTCAGGTTGATTGCATACTTCGATAAAGATTGGTAGGTGTCTTCCGCCGACTGCGAAGTAACTTTATTGCCTTTGCGCAATTCGCTGATAGCAGCACGCAAGTCTTTTTCCGTGATACCGGCATCCTTCATCATCGTGGCAACCGGACTGTTTTCAAGAAACAAAGCCAAAATAAGAGGCTCAATGGAAACATATTGGTCGCCCATTTTCGCACTGATGTCCACCGCCTTTTGCAAAACGGCGTTGGCCTCGCGACCCAAATACGGTTCGCCACCCGACACCTTCGGATAGGAATCTATTTCACGTTCCAAGATGGTGTTGAAACTTTGGACATTCACGCCCATTTTTTGAAACAGGAAGTTGGTAATGCTTTCCCCTTTGTCCAGGACGGCTTTCATCAAATGCGCCGGTTCAATGGCTTGCTGACTTTTCCTTGCGGCAGCATCCATACTTGCCTGCACTACCTCTTGTGCTTTGATTGTAAAATTGTTGAAATTCATTATGATTGTTTTTTTATTTTGTTCTTATTTGGTGCAATACACTTGCATTTTGACAAAATAACAGCAAAAGGCTTGCCAATGTTCATAGGACTGACAGAATGGCATTTGGCGCTACGCGCCCTTTGCGCTTCTGCGGTTAAAAAAAAAGTTTTCCGTTTTATCCGTGTTCTAATTTATCCATAATCTAAACATTGGCAAGATTTTTGCCCCAACTACTCCGGGCAAATAGAATTCATAAAAGATAATCTATTGAAATACAATTCATAAAATAAAAAATAAAAAAGATATGAACGACGAATCCATAGAACAGGAACTTCCCAATGACGACATTTTGACGGAAATATTGGAAGCAGAACTGCCGGAAGCACACAATACGGCAGAAACACCGGAAACATCTGCCATCTCGGCAGAAGAAGAATTGGAACAACTGAAAGACGCCCATCTCCGCTTGATGGCTGAATACGAAAATTACCGCAAACGTACGTTGAAGGAAAAAGTCGATTTGATTCAAAACGGCGGAGAAAAAGTAATCGTCGGCCTGTTGCCGGTAATCGATGATTTTCAACGCGCATTGGATACCATCGAAAACGCCAACGACCTGGCAGCCATTCAAGAGGGTGTAAACCTCATCTACCAAAAATTTCTTGCTTTTCTGCAACAAAACGGCGTGAAAGCCATTGATGCCATCGGCCAGGCGTTCAATGCCGATTTATATGAGGCCGTCGCCACCCTCCCCGCTTCGGTCGAAGAACAGCGAGATACAGTGATTGATAGTGTACAAACAGGATATACCCTGAACGATAAAGTAATTCGGCACGCCAAAGTAGTCGTGGCCAATTAAAAGATAAATTAATGGCAAAGAAACGAGATTATTACGAAGTTTTGGAGATTTCCAAACAAGCTACCGCAGAAGAAATAAAAAAAGCGTACCGGAAAAAAGCGCTTCAGTATCATCCTGACAAGAATCCGGGAGATCAAACGGCGGAAGAAAAATTCAAGGAAGCGGCTGAAGCCTATTCGGTATTGAGCGATGAAAAGAAACGCCAGCGTTACGACCAATTCGGACATGCCGGAGTGGGCGGAGCAGCAGGCGGCGGAGGATTTGAAGAAGGATTCTCCATGGACGATATCTTCTCCCGATTCGGCGACCTCTTCGGCGAAAGTTTCGGAGGCGGATTTTCCGGTCGATTCAGCAATTTCAGCGGATTCAACGAGAGACAACGTGTCAACCGCGGTTCGGATTTGCGCGTCAAAATCAAACTGACCCTCAAAGAAATTGCGACCGGCGTAGAAAAGAAACTGAAAGTCAAAAAAGACATTGCCTGTCCACATTGCCACGGATCGGGAGCCGCAAGCGAAAGCGATCGCACCACCTGCTCCACTTGTAAAGGGCGCGGACACGTTACTCACGTTATCAACAGCATGCTTGGGCAAATGCAAACCACGGCCGTCTGTCCCGACTGTCATGGCGAAGGCAAAGTCATTACGAAAAAATGTTCGCAGTGCTATGGCGAAGGCGTCATTCAGGGCGAAGAAGTGATCCCCATCAACCTTCCGGCAGGTGTGGCCGAAGGGATGCAACTTTCCATGAGTGGCAAAGGCAACGCCGCCCGCAGAGGAGGCCTCAACGGCGATTTATTGGTCGTCATTGAAGAAGAAGCGCATCCCGAATTGATACGCGACCAACAAGATGTGATCTACAACTTGTTGCTGACCTTCCCGCAAGCCGCCTTGGGCTGCACGGTAGAAGTTCCCACCCTGGACGGAAAAGCCAAAATAGCCATCGAAGCCGGTACGCAGCCGGGCAAAGTCCTGCGCTTGAAAAACAAAGGATTGCCGATGATTAATCGTTACGGTATCGGCGATTTACTGATCAAAATCGCTGTTTATATTCCCGAAACGCTGACGAAAGAGCAGAAAGAAAGTCTTTCTCGTTTGTCCGATGCGCCGAATTTTCAGCCGACGGCTTCGGTTCGGAAAAAGATTTTTGAGAAGTTCCGGAATTTTTTTGATTGATATTATCGGATCCACTCAATGTGGAATCCGCGGCGCTCCATTCCCCTGAACCACGTCATCTGCCGTTTGGCAAACTGATGAATGGCAATTTCCAGTTGTGTAAACATCTCTTGATACGAGAGGCGGCCGGTGACATGCAAGGTTAAATATTTGTATTCCAAACCGTAATAAATCAAATCGTCGGGTGATAATCCCGAGGCGAGGAGTTGTTTGACTTCGTCGATCATTCCCGCCTCCAAACGGCTTTTCAAGCGGGCGGTAATCCGTTGCCGGCGGACTTCCCGGTCAACATCCAATCCAATAATGCGGCTGTTGATGGGTGCATAATCCCGCTGGCCGGGTTCGTGTGAGCGGTAATATTCTTCGATTTCGATGGCGCGGATAGCGCGTTGCGCCGAATCCACATCGGTGGTGTTGTGCAGTGGTTTATAGGATTTCAAAATCGCTTCCAATTCGGGTAGGGATTTGTTTTGCATCTGTTGGCGCAGTTCCGGATTTTCGGGAACATCCAACAGTTTATAGCCTTTCAATACCGATTCGATATACAAGCCCGTGCCTCCGCAGAGAATCGGCATTTTGCCTTTCGCCCGGATCGTGTTGTAAGCTTGATGAAAATCGTGTTGGTAGCGGAAGACATTGTATTTCTCGCCCGGCTCGCAAATATCAATCAGGTGGTAGGGAACGACTTGGCCGTTGACGACATAATCGTCCAGATCTTTGCCGGTGCCGATAGTCATTCCGCGATACACTTGCCGTGAATCGGCGCTGATAATCTCTGTATTCAGTTCGGCGGCCAATTGCACGGCGTAAGCTGTTTTTCCGCAGGCGGTGGGGCCTATAATGGTGATTAGGTCGTGATGCATTATGGTGCAACGGGGAAAATTCGGTATTTGCTTTTGCCGGTAAATACGATTACGGCGGCCTTCAAATCGGTGCGGTTGGCGAAACGGTGCGATTGAAGGTATTGTTTCACCTGTTCTATGCCTTCATTTCCTTTGGCTGTGATGTCGGTTTCTTTGGCATCCGTTTTGCAATATTTCAGTTCGAATATCCATTCGTATTGGATGTCGGAGAACAACGGGCTGCGTTGCAGATAAATGTCCGTGCGCCCCGGTACGGCTTCGTATTC
>JAITXK010000151.1 GCA_031284765.1 Candidatus Symbiothrix sp. | reverse complement strand
TCAAATATCCTTTATTTTTCATCTGTCCTTTTATCACCATCGGAACGTGCACATCAGCAAAAGCCACCATTCCAATCATAGATAATAAAACCGTAAAAAACTGTTTGTTCATAATTACTTTTTTTTATTTTATATTTTTTCCCTTTTCTTACTCTTTTGCTTTTCTTTCTAATATATTATTTGCTAATAATACAGCTTTTGCTATTTCAAGGCTGTCATTAGTATCAATATTATAATCTACTAATAAATCAGGGATTATTAACTCAATTCCTTCCGGAATATTTACCGGTGATGATAATTTGTTCTGGTTTTTTATATATATATATACCCAAAAAACGGTATTGCCATAATATTGCTTCGCTAATTGCGGTAAATTGGTTGACCTGATAATGGGGGCTTCGATCATTACCTGCTCCTCTTTGTTATCTCCCGCAGTTCTATTGATGGTTACTACGACTGCAACTACTACAAGCACAAAAAAAATAAACAGGACCATTCCTATATTACTTTTACCTCTGCGGCGCGAAACTTTTCTTTTGTTGTTTTTCGATTTGCTATTTTCCATATATGAGTAAAACCGGCTCGCAAGCCAAGTAAACACTTCGCAAAAACCGTGCCAAAGCCCGTAAAGAAACTGCTGAAAACTTGTTAAATACTTTTGCATAAAATTTGACATAAACTTATGAATGGCAAAATTAGTGCAAAAAAATAATATATGCAAAGAATGTGGAACAAATTAACGTTCAATTTTTAAATTTTATTTTAAAATGAAAAAAACCTATTTTTAGTTTAGTGTTTTTGAACGAAAAACGTATGGATTTGTCAAATTTAGTTTGAATAAATTGCGTTCATTATTTCCGTTGCATCAATTCCGATTGGAATTTTCAAAACCAATTATCCCACAAATACTTATCTTTTTTATCGGGTCTCTTTGCTTTCAGATTATTTAAATCAATAACGGCGTAAAAAGCTTGTTCGTGGAAGATTTGCCTTTCGGTACAATGCAAAGTATAAGTGAATTTCAATTCTACCGACTTGGTTTTCAAAAATTGGATATAAAAATCGGAACGATTGTATTCTTTGGAACGATACACCGGATCGCCCCAATATAAATTGTTGCCGTATGTATTGTAAAACGTTTGCTGGCTTCCGCCTTTGTAATAGGTATTGAAAAGTCCCAATCCACGGTATTCGATTTTGATTTCCGACAAGAAGCCTTGCGGAGTATGCCAAACATTCACGTCGCGGTTGCGGTCTAAACCCACAGACCAACCGATATTCGCTTCCAATTTTTTAAAAGCGGTTAGCAACGTCCAATCAATACCCAACGAAGTCCATACCAATCCGTTATCGTGTACGGCTTCGGGAACGACAGGATCTTTCAACGATGCAAAATGGAACATATAGCCGAAATGCTGGGCATAAAACAGATTCCAATTGTAACGTCCGGACCAGCCCATGAAAAAGGCTTCGTGTCGTTCCCTGGATTGACGGCCTGTCCAATCTAACCAAATATTGAGAGAATTCGCTTTCCGCTGATATTCCCAAAATAAACCGTTGATTATGGGGCGGTAATTGCGTATCGAATCCTGAAAAAACATGCGTGGATACTTGTCCAAAACCATTTGCCGCGGAAAAGCGCCCATATAAAACGTAAAAGGATGCCCGGTAAATTCATAATAAAGAATCGGATCGACATAATCCACCGTTTGGGGACTGCCGTATTCGTGCATCGCATCGAAACCGACATACATCCGATGTTTTTCCTGCCAACCTAAACCGATTTCGGGCGACAAATGCACTCCCGCCATGGTCTGTGAACTTTGAACGGATGAATTTGCAAATTCCGTATTATCGAAAAAAGCATGTACGCCGGCTTTCCAAAGCAATTCTTGAGCCGAAAGAAGCGTGGGGGGGATGAAGAAAATGAAAATAATGAAGGGAATGAAAAAATGATGGAATAGGTTATAATTACAGTACGCTTCGCGTATTGCTCTCTTCATTGTTTTCATTTCCTTCATTATTTTCATTTTCTTCATTTCTTTCATTTTCTTTCATTCCCCCAAAACGTACATTTCCGAAGGATGCATCCGTTTGAGAGCCACCACATTCACATCCACACCGATACGGATTCCGTATTTTCCAAACTCCATTTCCAGCGTTTTACATGCCAAATCGGGATGATTATTTTCCCTGCTCAAATGGCAAAGCCAGATATTTTTCAGATGCAAATCGAAATTGGCCGCCAAAAATTCGGCCGCATCCGTATTGCACAAATGCCCGCTACCACTTACAATCCGCTCTTTCAGAAACGCGGGATAGTTGCCGTTGTGCAACATCTCGCGGTCGTAATTCGCTTCAAGAATCAAGTGATTGGCCATACGGATATATGTACCCACCGTTTCGCTGATGTAACCGACATCGGTTGCCAACACACATTTTTGGTCTTTATACTGAACCAGATAACCCACACAATCGGTTGCATCGTGAGGCACATCAAAAGCCGTTATCTTGAAATCTTTAACGATAACCGGTTGTTCTTTCTCAATCACACGGCGCGAAAGGGACAATTTTTTATGGACATAGCAACTTTTTTCGATCCCTTCGTGTACCGCCTGCGTTGCATAAACCGGAATACCGGATTTTTCACCCAGACTGCTCACCGATTTGATATGGTCGGCATGGTCGTGCGTAATAAACACAGCCATAATCCGTTCCATGTCAATACCGTTGTCTTTGAGTATCTTTTGTATGGCCCGGAAACCGATGCCTGCATCCAAAAGAATACCGTATTCCGATGTTCCCAGATAATAGCAGTTACCACTGCTTCCGCTTGCTAAACTTAAAAATTGTAATTCCATTTACACAATATTCGAACAATAATCCAAAAAAGTGTACAAAGATATACAAAAATAAAAGAAAAAGTCATACCTTTGCCTACTATAACAGATAAACGATCATTAAATCTCTTTGATACATGAAAATAAATTCCTGTTTCTTCCGGCTGTTGGCAATTTTGTTTTTGTTTGGTTCTTGCAACCAAGATGAAGGTTTGGGGGGTTCTTCCGCCATCGAAGGGTATGTATATA
>JAITXK010000129.1 GCA_031284765.1 Candidatus Symbiothrix sp. | reverse complement strand
CTCTCGATTACGGGGACGACCATCAAATCGCACCACAACGTTGGCGGTTTGCCCGAAAAGATGAATCTGAAATTGGTGGAACCCTTGCGTTTGCTGTTCAAAGATGAAGTTCGTCGTGTGGGACGCGAATTGGGCATGAAAGAACACTTGATCAAACGCCATCCTTTCCCCGGCCCGGGTTTGGGAGTGCGTATTTTGGGCGATATAACTCCCGAAAAAGTGCGTATTTTACAAGACGCCGATGATATTTTCATCAACGGATTGCACGAATGGAATTTATATGATGAAGTTTGGCAAGCGGGTGTCGTCTTATTGCCGGTACAATCGGTGGGTGTGATGGGCGATGAACGTACTTATGAAAACGCAGTAGCTCTACGCGCCGTAACATCAGCCGATGCCATGACGGCCGACTGGGCGCATTTGCCTTACGAGTTTCTGGCGAAAATTTCCAACGAAATTATTAATAAAGTGCGTGGCGTGAATAGGGTAGTGTATGACATTAGTTCTAAGCCTCCTTCGACGATTGAATGGGAGTAATTCATCCAAATGGCAGAAATTCATTCGAGGAACGAAATAAATCATGAAATAGAACACCCTTCGGAGTATTTTTGGAGTTTATGCGTTTTTTTGAATAATTATCACTAATTTTGTCGATTGAAACAGGTCATTTTGGCAGATAAATTAAAAAATATAATGGAAAAGCAGCCACAAAACAATATCCAAATAGAGCTTTCGGATGAAATTGCTCAGGGTATTTATTCTAATTTAGCAATTATTGCTCATTCTTCATCGGAGTTTGTACTTGATTTTGTCAGTATGTTGCCGGGTACGCCCAAGGCGAAAGTCAAATCGCGGGTTATTCTCACACCCGAACATGCTAAACGATTGATGCACGCGATCATAGACAATATTAACAAATACGAAGCGCAATTCGGAGAAATCAAAATGCAACAACCGGGTTTTAATACACCCATTGTCGGCCCTATCGGGCAAGCTTAATCCATTTTTACGTATGAAAGCCCATATTCAAATATGAAAGTAATGAAATTTGGCGGAACGTCCATTGGTTCCGTAGAAAGTATATTAAAAGTGAAAGCAATTGTCGAATCGGTAGAAGAGTCGGTAGTTGTCGTTATTTCTGCTTTGGGTGGCGTTACCGACCAGTTGTTGCATACAGCTAAATTGGCTTTACAAGGCGATGAAGCCTATAAAAAAGAATTCAAACAGTTGCAAGCACGCCATCGCTCCATGGTGGAAGGTGTAATTACCGGCCCCGAAAAGCAGAAGACTGTATTGAAACAAATTGACACTTTACTCAATGAACTGGAAAATATTTATCAAGGCGTTTTTTTGATTCAAGATTTATCGCAAAAAACCTCGGATATTATCGTTAGCTACGGCGAGCGGTTGAGTTCATTGATTGTGGCGGCTTTATTGGATCATTCCCGCTTGTTCAATGCCCGCCAATTCATCAAAACCGAAAAACAATTCAAAAAACACATTGTTGATTTTGCCGAAACCAACGAGTTGATACAAAAGACTTTTATTGATTTGCCCCGCATTTCAGTCGTTCCCGGTTTTATTGCCGCCGACAAAAATACCGATGAGATCAGTAATTTGGGACGAGGCGGTTCCGATTACACCGCTTCTATTTTGGCTGCCGCCTTACATGCCCATATTTTGGAAATCTGGACGGACGTGGACGGTTTCATGACCGCCGACCCGCGCGTCATCAACAGCGCCTACGTCATCGAAGAATTGAGCTACGTGGAGGCCATGGAATTGAGTAATTTTGGCGCTAAAGTAATTTTTCCGCCGACTATTTTTCCTGCTTACCACTCCAATATACCTATATTAATTAAGAATACCTTTAACCCCGAAGCGCCGGGCACTTACATTGTGCGCGACAAAAGTATCAATGGAAAATCGTTAATCAAAGGCATTTCATCTATTGATGATACCAGTTTGGTAACCGTTCGCGGTTTGGGAATGGTGGGCGTTATCGGAATTAATTTCCGTATTTTCAAGGCTTTATCCGAAGCGGGAATCAGTGTATTTATGGTTTCGCAGGCTTCGTCCGAAAACACAACTTCGTTTGCCGTAAAGAATGCCGATGCCGATTTGGCCGTCAAAGTATTGGAAAAAGAATTCTGTTTGGAAATCAATCAAGGAGAAATCCACAATATTATTGCGGAAAAAGGCTTGGCAACCGTGGCCATTGTAGGCGAAAACATGAAATATACGCCCGGCATTGCCGGCAAATTGTTCGGTACACTGGGGCGAAGTGGTATCAGCGTAATTGCTTGTGCGCAAGGTGCAAGCGAAACCAATATTTCGTTTGTTATTAAAAAAGAATTTCTGCGCAAGGCTTTAAATTCGATTCACGATTCGTTTTTCCTGTCGGAATATCAGGTTTTAAATCTTTTTATCGTCGGTATTGGTACGGTCGGCGGACGTTTGATTGAACAATTCAGTTGTCAGCAAAAAACATTGGCTGAACATAACCGGTTGAAATTAAGAATTGTAGGTGTAGCCAATTCCAAAAAACTGTTGCTCAATCGGGACGGTTTGAATCCCGATACTTGTATTCAGGATTTGAAAGAACAAGGTGTGGATAGTTCGGCCGAAGTGTTGAGCGAAGAAATCCTAAAAATGAATATTTTTAATTCGGTGTTTGTCGATTGTACGGCAAGTCCCGATATTGCCAATTTATATGGAAACTTGTTGGCACACAACATTTCGGTGGTGTCGGCCAATAAAATTGCGGCTTCGTCCGATTATGAGCATTACAATCATTTGAAGGAAACCGCTCGCAAAACCGGAGCGAAGTATCTTTTTGAAACGAATGTCGGTGCAGGATTGCCCATCATCAACACCATGAATGCCTTGACTCACAGCGGCGATAAAATTTTGAAATTGCAAGCCGTTTTGTCGGGTACCTTGAATTTTATTTTCAACACTATCAGCAAAGAGATTCCGATGAGTAAAGCCATTGAAATGGCACGAAAAGCCGGATTTGCTGAACCCGACCCGCGCATTGATTTAAGCGGGAAAGATGTGATCCGGAAATTGGTCATTCTTTCACGCGAAGCCGGTTACGAAATCAATCAGGATGATGTGGAAAAACATTTATTTGTTCCCGACACCTATTTTCAAGGTTCACTGGATGATTTTTGGCGTATGATTCCTGAATTGGATGCCGAATTTGAAGAAAAACGCCGTCAATTGGAAGCCGAAGGCAAGAAATACCGGTTTGTGGCCGAAATGGATTTTGGAACCTGTTCGGTCGGCCTGCAAGCCGTTGACCACACGCATCCATTTTATGAATTGGAAGGGAGCAACAATATTATCATGATTACCACCGAAAGATACAACGAATACCCGATGATTATCAAGGGATATGGTGCTGGAGCGGCTGTTACCGCTGCCGGTGTTTTTTCAGACATTATAAGTATTGCAAATATCAGATGAATTCAACAGACATACAATCGGTTAAACAACGTTTCGGAATTATCGGCAACAGCCCTCTGTTGCACCGCGAAATAGAGAAGGCATTACTCATTGCCCCGACCGACCTCACGGTGTTGATTACCGGCGAAAGCGGTGTCGGAAAAGAAGCTTTTCCGCAAATCATTCATCAAAACAGTTCGCGAAAACATGGTTCTTATATTGCCGTCAATTGCGGTGCAATTCCCGAAGGTACCATTGATTCCGAATTATTCGGACACGAAAAAGGCTCTTTTACAGGTGCATTATCCGACCGGAAAGGCTATTTTGAAGTCGCCGATAAAGGCACGATTTTCCTGGACGAAGTCGGCGAATTGCCTATGGCCACGCAAGCACGGTTGTTGCGGGTACTCGAAAACGGCGAATTTATCAAAGTCGGTTCTTCCAAAGTGCTGAAAACGGATGTCCGCGTGGTGGCTGCTACCAATGTGGATTTATGGCGGGCTATCCGTCATGGCAAATTCCGCGAAGATTTGTACTATCGTTTGAATACCGTGCCGATTACCATTCCTGCTTTGCGCGAACGGCGCGATGATATTTATTTGCTGTTCCGGAAATTTGCTTCCGATTTTGCCGATAAATACCATACTCCGGCTCTGCAATTGTCCAATGAAGCCAAAATAATTTTGCTTAAATACCGTTGGCCGGGCAATGTGCGTGAATTGAAAAACATTACCGAACGCATGTCCATTTTCGAACAGGACCGCGAAATATCGGTCGAACACTTGAAAACCTATCTTTCCGTACCCGATTTGGAACAATTGCCGGCGATTATCCCGCAGGAATCGGATGCAACATCTTTTGCCAACGAGCGGGAAATCCTGTACAAAATCCTGTACGATATGAGAAAGGATATTCACGATTTGAAAAAATTAGTTCCTGAATGGGTCAATAACAGTGGATCAAGCACGTTCGGCATAACTCCGGCAATGATTCATGAGGATTTTGTTTCTCAACACGATGATGCCGTGTTGAGCGTTGCTTCGCGTCTGCATCCCGAAGAGGAATCGGTTCAATATGCCGACGAAGTGCGGGAAGAAAAAGAATTGGAACGCCCGCGCTCATTGGAAGAAGTGGAGCGGGAACTGATTATACAGTCCCTGGCACGCCACAACGGCAAACGACGCAATGCCGCTCAGGATTTGAAAATTTCCGAGCGAACTTTGTATCGAAAGATTAAGGAATACGAATTAGAAGATGTGTAAATGGATAAACGATGAAACAATTTAACATATTTATCTTGTTTTTAGGCTTGGTTCTGCTATATTCGTGCAGTATTTCCTATTCATTTCAAGGAGGGAAACTGAATTACGAGATGGTAAAAACCATTACTATACAGGAGTTCCCGAATCGAACAGCGGGCAATCCCTTGTTGGCGCAAACCTTCGATCAGGCTTTACGCAAGCGTTTTGTTGAACAAACACGTCTGACAAACGTTAATACTAATGGAGATATTGAAATCGAAGGTGAAATAACTGGCTATACGTTTCAAGGCACAGCCGTCAAAGACGATGCGTATGCATCAAGGACGCGTTTAACGATTACGGTACACGTCAAATACACCAATCACAAAGAGGCAAACAGCGATGTGGATCAAAGTTTTTCGGCATTTCAAGAATTTGACAGTACGCAATCCATTGATGAAGTGCAAGACCGTCTTGTCGGTGAACTGGTGGACGAATTAGTGGATATGATTTATAATGCGACTGTCGGCAATTGGTAATATAATAAGTTAAAATAATAAAGTAAAACAGGTATGCAAGCGGGAGAAATTATCGGATTAATGCAAGGCAAAATTCCTTATACCAGGGAAACTTTGTCGGATTTATCGGCATTATTGGCGGAGTATCCCTATTTTCAAACGGCCCAGGTACTGAATACATTGAATTTGAAAGCTGAAAAAGACAGCCGGTTTAATGCCGCTCTGCGAAAAACAGCTTGCTATGTGGGCGATCGAAGAAAATTATTTTATTGGATAGAAAAAGAAGCCTTTCCGCCGGAAATGATTGCCAAATTGGAAAAAGAAGAAGAAACATTCTATTCTTCGTTCGAGTTGGTTGATTTCTTTCTTTCGGGGAAACAGGAAACTTCCAAGGAGAACAACCGTCCAATTGAACAACCTGTCGTGGATATAGCCCCTGCTGCCACCACCGATTATTTGACATCTCTCATGCAAGAAGCGCCTGCTCAAACACAGGAACCGGTAAGTTTTAAGGATCAGTCAACCATTGATAAATTTTTGGAAGAAGACAAACATTCGCCCATCAAAATCAATTTAACAAAAGAGCCTGAAGCACTGGTTGAAGAAACTCCTCCGGAAGAGGAATCGGTCAGCAAATCGGGCTTTTTGACCGAAACATTGGCAAAAATATACATCAAGCAAAAGAAATATGACAAGGCGTTGGAAATAATACATAAATTAAATTTGATTTATCCGGAAAAAAATATTTACTTTGCAGATCAAATTAGATTTTTAGAGAAATTGATTATTAACACAAATAATATAAAATAAAAAATGTACTATTTTTTTACCATTCTGATAGTGATTTTAGCTATTTTTTTAGTTCTTATTGTAGTAATACAAAATTCCAAAGGTGGCGGTTTGGCGGCTGGGTTCGCATCTTCCAACCAAGTAATGGGCGTGCGTAAGACGACCGATTTTCTTGAAAAAACAACTTGGTGGTTAGCCGGTTTATTAGTGGTATTCTGTATTATAGCAACCATTTTTACTCCGCGTTCTTCTTCTGCCGGTGAAGATTCAATTATCAAAGAAGATATTATCGAAACGATTCCGCAGCCTCAGGATACGCAAGCATTGCCTTCTGCCTTCGACCAAGTTCCGGCCGAGAATGCTCCGGCGGCAGAATAATGGATGGTTACAATACGTATAAAAAATACTCCAATGCTGTTTCATCGGAGTATTTTTTGTGTACATGCATGATATATAATGATGACTATTGCTCAAATCACATCGGAAATAGAGCGTTTTGCTCCGTTAGCGTTGCAAGACGATTTTGATAATTCCGGCTTGCAGGTTGGAAATATCAATCAACAGGCTATGGGTATTCTGTTGTGTTTAGACGTAACCGAAGAGGTGGTGGACGAAGCCATTGATTTGGATTGCAACCTTATCCTTTCGCATCATCCCTTGTTATTCAAGCCCTTGCGGACACTGACCGGTAAAACTTATATCGAACGTTGCGTAATAAAAGCCTGCAAAAACGATTTGGTGATCTATTCCGCTCACACCAATTTGGACAATGCGTACGGAGGCGTGAGTTTCTGTTTAGCTGAAAAAATCGGCTTGCAGAATGTCCGTGTGTTGCGACCGCAAAAAGACAGTCTGTTTCCTGATGCACTGGGTTCGGGCGTTGTGGGTGAATTATTGGCCGAAGAAGACGAAATGTCTTTTTTGGAACGCCTCAAAGCGATTTTTCACTTGGAAACACTGCAACATTCCCCTTTGACAGGCAAAACGATTCGTCAAGTGGCGTTATGTGGAGGCAGTGGAGCCTTTTTAATTCCCGATGCCATTCAACAAGGCGCCGATGTGTTTCTGACTGGAGAAGCCCGCTACAACGATTATTACGATGTGGAAGATCGTCTTCTTTTGGCCGTTTTGGGACACTATGAAACAGAGTATTGTACAAAAGAAATATTTTTTGATATTATCTCGAAAAAAATACCTAACTTTGCGATTCATTTTTCAAAAGTGAATGTAAATCCTGTAAATTACATGTAATTCAATATGGCAAAAAAAGAACAATCAGCGGAACAAAAGGAGCAAAAAAAGAAAAAAGCTGTCGAACAAACAGCGCCTGAAAGCCCTAAAACGGGCGTTCGTCCTAAAGATAAATCGGAGACAACCGATTTATCCATTGAACAAAAACTGAAAAATCTGTACAGCTTGCAATTGATGTTGTCGGAAATTGATAAAATCAAAACACTTCGCGGTGAACTGCCGTATGAAGTACAGGATTTGGAAGACGAAGTAGCTGGTCTGCAAACGCGTATCCATAATTTTCAGGCGGATTTGAAGGAATTGGAAAATACCGTCGGACAACAACGCATTAAAATTACGGATTCAACAAATTTGGTAGAAAAATATAAAACGCAATTGGACAATGTGCGTAACAACCGTGAATTTGACAGTCTTTCCAAAGAAATCGAATATCAAGGCTTGGAAATCGAATTGGCCGAAAAACGTATTCGCGAATTTACGGCTGATGTCAAGTTGTTGACCGAAGAAATCCAAAAGTGCAAAACGTTTTATGATGACCGCAAAATCGACTTGAAATCCAAAAAAGAAGAATTGACGGAAATTGTTTCCGAAACCAAAATTCAGGAAGAGCAATTGCGCGAAAAAGCCAAACAACTCGAAGCAACCATTGAACCGCGCTTATTGGCTTCATTCAAACGCATCCGTAAAAGCGCCCGCAACGGTTTGGGCATTGTTACCATTCAGCGCGATGCTTGTGGCGGTTGTTTCAACAAGATTCCTCCCCAACGGCAAATGGACATCAAACTTCGTAAAAAAACCATTGTTTGCGAGCATTGCGGACGGATTTTGATCGATTCGGAATTGGCCGGTGTAGAATAATAAGAATGGTTTATTGGAAAAAGGGATGAAGACCCCGGGGGGTTAAAACTTCAAACTCCCCCCAAAAAGAATATGACAAGCTTGTGCCGGATACCCATACCAAAGCTCATAGTGTTGATTCAATACATTATTCACTTTTAAATAGAGCGACAGGATTTCATTAAGCGTATATGTTCCTGTTATATCCACTGCATGAATATTTTTCATGTTAATTCTTCCTGTTTCCAAATGATACATTAAATCCGTGCGAAAAGGAATGACAGGTAATTGGAACCCTGCGTTGAAAACCGCTGCAAAAGCCGGCTGATTCCATGCTTTCACGGCTGTTTCTTCTATATTCCAATGAGAATAAGTCCATTGCAATCCAAAGTCTGCAATATCCCTGTAATGGTATGCGAACAAACCACCCAACTTGAATTTCTGAGCATTTGCGTACTGAGGGATTGTTCCGGCAGAATCGTTCAAGAGATAAAAATGTGCGTCTTTCAACCATTGATAACCACTGAATACATCAATACTTAGATTTGCAACAGGAGAAAATTGAATACCCACCGTTCCGTCAAAGGGACTTTGGGAATCTCGAATGCGGTAAAGAGGACTGATATAGCGATTTTCAATGCGACTGTTATATTGGCTGTTGTCTTGTATGCCTCCCAAAGCCGAGCAATAAAATAGGACTGCATCACTTGGGCGCCAGTTGAACCGGATATCCGGAGAAACCAGGAACTCGTCCACTCCTCCAACCTGTCTGCTCAAAGTTAGGCCTGTGTGGGCATTCCACTCATCGCCTTCGAACAACAAATACGGTTGAGCCGATAAGCTTGCATAATTCATATTATTATGCGGATGGAAATAGGTTTTTACAGAAGCGGCTATCCCCATAAAGTCGGTAAAAAGATTCCCATCGGCCATCAGGCGATTTTCTGTGCCGGACAACTTTTTATCTATTGGCTGGTATTCCTGTGTAAATAAGGTATATGACAAATTGGTTTGGTAATGGATTCTTTCATTATTTACCGATTGAAGACCCAGGTGGGTTTGAAATCGTTGATTCACTCTATCGTTCGGTGTAGAATCGGTAAGTAAACCAAATCCGTAATCATTAAATCCCGAATAAACATATTGTGCATCCGCCGACAAAGCTGCTTTCTTGAAGCGATGCCAAAAATCCACTCCCAACGCATTATCGCTGATTTTCATCCGCTCTTTCGCATCATCCTGCAAGGAGTGCACTTTACTATTGCTCGACCGGTACGAACCGAAAACACTCAGGCGGTCTTTTTCCGAACGAAGGATTTGATAACCGGCATCTGCATTTTTATTAAATAAGGTACCTATGTTGATATCCAAATACCCGCGCTTCTTTGAAGTAGCAAAATCGGAATAATAGGTTTTTGCCTTAAACGGTTGAAAATAAGGAGGTATCAAACAATCCAAGGTGTAATTGGAATAATCGACACTTGTTTTTGGCGCTTCCGGAGTTTTTATGTCCGGCAATTCATTGATTTTATTGGCATCGCGTAAACTGGGATTGTATTCTTTTTCGACTGTCAGTTCGCGTTGCAGTTTTCCTTCTTCGGTTTGTGCCTGCAGGTAAAAAGCAAGGCACAAAAAACATCCAGCTATGTAAATTCGTTTCATTTATCTGAATAAATAAGTTTCGGCAAAAGTAATAATTATTTTTCATTTTATCTGTTCGCTTTTTTTAATTATCTTTGCACCTGTATTTATAAAAGAAATGATTACATGACAAAAGGTATTTTCCCTGTAACAAAATTTCAAGTGTTGCGAACACCCTTTTATTACTACAACACAACGTTATTGCGCGAAACATTGCAAATAATTGTTGCGGAAGCCTCGAAGTATCACTACCATATTCATTATGCAGTAAAAGCCAATGCCAATCCGCGGATTTTAAGTATTATTAATGAATACGGTTTAGGTGTCGATTGCGTGAGCGGCGGAGAAATCCAAGCTGCCCTGAATGCAGGTTTTCCTGCGGAAAAAATCGTTTTTGCAGGTGTAGGCAAAGCCGATTGGGAAATTGAACTGGGTTTGGACAATCGTATTTTCTGTTTCAATACCGAATCAATTCCCGAATTGGAAGTGATTCATGCATTGGCCGCTAAAAAAGGCCAAACGGCGCAAGTGGCTTTGCGTATCAATCCCGAAATCGACGCGCATACCCATCATCACATTACCACGGGGACGAAAGAAAATAAATTCGGTATCAATCTCGACCAACTGGATAAAGTGTTGGACCGTTTGCCCGCGTTGACTTCCGTTCGATTAATCGGTTTGCATTTTCATATCGGCTCGCAACTGACTGATTTAAAACCTTTCAAAGTATTATGCGAACGAGTGGCCGAATTGCAGCAACAATTAACCAAACGCAATATCCAAGTCGAAAACATCAATTTTGGAGGCGGTTTAGGCATTGATTATGAAAATCCCGATGGCAAACCCATACCCGACTTCAAACACTATTTTGAAATCTTCCATACGCATTTCCCGGCTTTGCCCCACCAGCAAATTCATTTTGAACCCGGGCGTTCAGTGGTTGGTCAATGTGGATCGTTGATTTCTAAAGTGCTGTATGTGAAAGAAGGCAGCGTGAAAAAATTCGCAATCTTGGATGCCGGTTTTACAGAATTGATTCGTCCCGCCTTATACGACGCTTACCATAAAATTGAGAATTTGAGTTCCGATGAAGCGGGAGAAACTTACGATGTAGTCGGTCCGATTTGTGAATCCTCGGACTGCTTCGCCAAACAAATCGAGTTGAACAAAACGCACAGGGGCGATTGGATTGCCCTTCGTTCAGCTGGCGCTTACGGCGAAATAATGGCTTCGCAATACAATTGCAGGCAATTGCCTGAATCTTATTTTTCAGATAAATTATGATAATTCTTGATACGATTGAAATTAATTTACTTTTGGGCTTGGGCACTTGCTTGCTGATCCAATTGCTGTTCTATTGGATATTCTTGGCCAAACCCTATTATCATCAATTGGCCGTTCGAAAAGGCTTGATAAAGCACCCTGACTGGCACCCGCCCGTTTCGGTCATTATTTATGCACGGAACGAAGCGGTTAATCTGGAAACCTATCTTCCTTCCGTTTTGGAGCAAAACTATCCCCGGTTCGAGGTAATTGTGGTCAATGAAGATTCCAATGACGATACGGAACATGTATTGAAACGGTTAGCTGTGCAATACAAACATTTATACATCACTTTCCTGCCCGGGAAAAGTCGTAACGTCAGCCGCAAAAAAGTAGCCCTAACCATAGGCATCAAGGCCGCCCAATACGATTCCTTATTGTTTTTGGAAGCCAACTGCCACCCGGTCAGCTCGAATTGGTTGCGGAATATGGCCCGTCATTTCATCAACAAAAAACAATCGGAAGATCAGAAGAAGATTGTTTTGGGTTTCAGCGCATTGGAAAAATATCCCTCGCGCTATGCCGCCTACGATTATTTCATTACCAATCTGCAAATGATGTCTTTGGCCTTGTATAGAAGTCCTTATATGGGAAACGGACGGAATTTAGGCTATAACAAAGCCGTTTTTTTACAGCAGAAAAGTTTTTCCAAATATCATTTTATTGATGCGGGAGAAGACGATTTATTGGTCAGTGAGAACGCAAGTAGAGAGAATGTTTCGATTGAAATGTCATCCGAAAGCATGGTCTTGGTGGATATGGAAACGTATTGGATGTGGAAAGAATACAAAATTCGCCATGCTGTTTCCAATCCTTTTTATAAAAAATTTCCGCGTTTTTTGTGGCGGACAGAATATTTTAGCCGAATCGCTTTTTGGGTCTCTTTCGTTGCTGCGCTTATTTTTAGTATTCCTGTGTATTCTCTTTCCGGATGGATCATCATTGGAAGTGCCGCAGCCAGCTTGCTGCTCCGTTGGACTACGCAATTTTTCATCATTAACCGAACGGCTTACACCTTGCATTTGCCCAAATTCTGGTTCACTTTACCATTCTTTGATTTTATCCAGCCTTTCGTGAACGGATATTTTTATTTTTATGAAATATTGAAAGGGAAAAAGGATAATCATTGGCTGTATGGAAAAAGGTAGTGACATATTCGATCATTTTCAACAATCTCTGAATGAGTTGGGTGATAATTTGCGTGTACTGGAAACCACTGTTCCGGTAGAAAAGCAAATGGAATATTTCCGTTATTCGGAAAAAGTGCGCAGGCAAAGCGAAGAAGAATCAGTCGATGAACAAATCGAAACACTCCTCTCCCCCGAAGCCACGATAAACGAAAAACGATATGCCTTAACTGTTTTGGCCATTTCGGGAGATGTCAAAGCTTTCCGTACCTTGGAAGAATACAGCAAACAAGGCCGTGAACCTGATTTAAAAGATTGGATATCAATGGCTTTATTGCAGGCAAGAATTACCTTGGAATCCGAATTTTCCGAGGAAAAGCAAGTCTTTATTTCCACCGGTTTAGGCGGAAACGGCAATAAATTGCGGTTTTATGCTTTTTTTCAATCCAAATCGTTACTGCCGTTTCTCAATTACCAGCGCAAATTGATTGAGAAAGAAATTCCCTTTTTCATTCACAAATATCAAGGCGAACTGGAAGAAATCTGCGTGGAAGAAAATTATTTCTATTTAGTTTTTCTAATTAATTTACAGGAAGGTATAAGACAAATGCTGGAAGATGCCATCAACGAATGTAACGAATACGGCAACTTTATCAATTCCAATTTCATCATTACGAATGTCAAGCGTTTCGACCAGAAAGATATTGACCGGGAGTTGGGGCGAAATCGTTAAAATGGATACCCAACGGCAATATGCCAGGCAAAATTCTCTCCGAAATTCGGATGCAAAATGGTCCATCGCTCTTTGCCCTGTTTTGCCGGATTATAGGCTTTCTCGCCGCAGTCGAAACGAATCAGGAAATAATCAAAATCCAGGCGCAAGCCCAAGCCATAGCCGACGGCCAATTCCTTATAAAAAGAATCAAAACGGAATTTTCCGCCTTCTTGTCCCTCATAATCCTTGATCGTCCAAATATTTCCCGCATCAATAAAGGCTGCCGCTTCCAATTTCCAGAAAAAATGACTGCGATATTCTATGTTGAAATTCAATTTCACATCTCCCGTTTGATGATAAAATGTAGTCGACGCACGGGGTACATACGCACCGGGACCCAATTCCCGGACCGACCACGCACGCACACTGTTTGCCCCTCCTGAATAATACCGCTTTTCAAAAGGCAGGATTTGCGAATTGCCATACGGAATACCCATACCACCACCAATACGCCAGGCAAGCGAATTATGCGAATCAATCACCATGTTATTGGTGTAATCAATATCGCCTTTGACGAACTGGGCAAAAGGCGTGTTCAATAACAGATAAGAACCTCTGTTATTCTTGACCTGGTCGAACAGCACGCTCAAACCGTACAAGGCATTTCCTGTTGATTCCAACGAAAAGCGAAACGAATATGCATCTTTTAGCTGTTTCGCCGTTTCAAAAGTCGAGCGGTAATAGGTATAGCTCATACCCACTATGAACTGATCGGTATAGCCAAAATACTGCGCATTGGCAGGCAATTTATTCATAAACACACTATCTTTCCGTGGAAGATAAACATAATCCACATTCAAGATATCGAATTGATGATGTGCTGCCGATTTTTGCCTTCCCTGTCCTTTGTAACGCAATCCGCCCGACAATAAAGTGCGGTCGTATTCGGGACGCGTTTGATAATTATAGCTTAGGAATAATTCGGTAGAAGTCCGCATTTTCCGCAAAAAAGAATGGTTGATAAAGGGAGCCACAATTTTGGGTTTGTAAATCGAAGCTTCTCCACCAAATTCCAGGTAAGGATTGGAAAAATTACTCATGGCCTCGTATGCGCCTCTCAAGCGGAAATTAAAGGTTTCCGAACCGTGGAATAAATTGCGGTGCATATAATTGGCAGATGCAGCCACACCCAGATCGCCTGCCGTGTTTGTGCCTTCTACAGAAAAAGAAATCGCCTGTTTACGGGCAGGTATCGATACGATTGAAACATCCAGTAGAGCCGAATCGTTCCGGAATTTTTCGTCAAACTGAATATGAATATTATTGAGCGCCCGCAGACTCGAAAAAGACGAATAAGTCCAATCTTCATTCATCCGTGAATAAGCTTGTCCGGGTGTAATAAAACAATTATTGAGTAAAACAGAGGGTTTGAGCGAAGGGCGTTTCCCCATATAATAAATGGTATAAGCTTTGGTTTGAATACTGTCTTTTTTAGGATATTCCTTCAAATGGGTAATGGTCAGCGGATCGTAATCCAAATAGAGGGAAACCTGATCGTAATAAAATTTCTGGTTGGACAGGTTGATTACGCTGTCATTGAGCGGACGTAATTTCAAATTTAAATCCACCGAATATGCATTCAGTGCACTATCGGCATCATAAACAATATTCTCTTTGGAAAAGGCATAATATCCGCGGTTTTGGAGCAGTTCGGACAAACGTCCACGCTCGGAATCCAATAAATTGCGGTCAAACAATAAACTGTCCTTGACGAGCGGAATTCGCAGGGAAGCCGCTTCTCCCGCCACACGTTGCAGCGGTTCGTCATTCGGCCCGCCATACAATTCGTGATGCAGCAGTGAATCTTGGATAGAAGTCGTAAACCGACGGATGCGGTAAGGTTCATTGCCGCGAATGTGGTAAATAATTTGCTTTTTTTTGTCGCGGGACAAGGTATCGGAAAATACTTCCGCATGGATATAACCCATGTTGACGAAAAACTTTTTCAGTTCATATTCGGTTTTATCGGCTAAATAAGGATCGAAAATCACCGGCTCTTCGCCGATCTTTCGAATAAACCGGTTCAAACCGGTATTTTTTTTGCCGGACAGATTATATATCCACGACATTGTTTTGAACAGCCCAAACATTTTAAGATTAGGCTGTTGCTTCAAATACGGCTTCAGTTCGCTGCTTTTATAGCCGGGGACATCGGAATCAATGCTTACTTTATCCAGCAGATATTCGCCTTCGGGGACAAATTTCGTTGCTTTGCAGGCACAAAGAGTAGTTCCTATGAGGGCGAGCAGAAAATATTTTTGCTTAAAATTATTCATGGTGGACAGCAAAGGTACAGAATAGTTTGGAATTTACAAAAATGGACTAAATGGGGCTAAATCTTTTTTTACCCGAATATGTCGTTTTTTATTACTACCTTTGCGCCCTCAAAAAGGCATTAGGAAGTAAATTATGCAAAAAATCAGAAATATAGCTATTATCGCGCATGTCGATCATGGCAAAACCACGTTAGTAGATAAGATGTTATTGGCGGGCAAACTGTTCCGCGACGACAAAGCCGAGTTAGATCAATTTCTCGACAGTAATGATTTGGAACGCGAACGGGGAATCACGATCCTCGCCAAAAACGTTTCCATCAATTATAAAGAGTATAAAATCAATATCATTGATACTCCCGGACACGCCGATTTCGGTGGCGAAGTGGAACGGGTCTTGAATATGGCTGATGGCGTACTGCTTTTGGTCGATGCTTTTGAAGGTCCGATGCCCCAAACCCGTTTCGTATTGCAAAAAGCCATTGCGCTGGGCTTGAAACCCGTAGTGGTGATTAATAAGGTGGATAAACCCAATTGCCGCCCCGAAGAAGTGCAGGAAATGGTGTTCGATTTGATGTTCGCGCTGGATGCTACTGAAGATCAGTTGGATTTCGCCACCATTTACGGCTCAGCCAAACAAGGCTGGATGTCGAACGATTGGAGAAAACCATCCGACAATATTTTCCCTGTTTTAGATGCCATTATTGAACATATCCCCGAACCTAAAGTTTGGGAAGGCAGCCCTCAAATGCAAATTACCTCCCTGGATTATTCCAATTACGTGGGACGTATTGCTGTGGGACGTGTGCATCGAGGCGAATTGCGCGAAGGAATGGACGTGGCCTTGTGCAAGCGTGACGGGTCGATTATCAAGTCACGCATTAAGGAATTGGATGTTTTTGAAGGCTTGGGCCGCACCCAGGTTGCTTCCGTGAAATCAGGCGATATTTGCGCCGTCATTGGCATCGAAGGCTTTGAAATCGGCGATACAATTACTGATGTGGAAAATCCTGATGCGATGGATCCGATTGCCATTGACGAACCCACTATGTCGATGTTGTTTACCATCAACGACTCGCCATTCTTCGGAAAGGATGGAAAATTTGTAACTTCCCGCCATATCTATGACCGCTTGATGCGTGAATTGGACAAAAACCTCGCCTTGCGTGTGCTTCCGTCCGATACCGCCGATGCCTGGATTGTTTACGGGCGGGGCGTACTTCACTTGTCGGTGCTGATCGAAACCATGCGGCGCGAAGGTTACGAACTGCAAGTAGGCCAACCGCAAGTAATTGTCAAAGAAAAAGACGGCGTGAAACTGGAACCGGTGGAACAATTAACGATTAATCTTCCGGAAGAATCCTCGAGCCGCATCATTGACCTGGTTACCAAACGCAAAGGCGAAATGCAGTCCATGGAACGGAAAAACGACCGCATCCACTTGGAATTTACCATTCCATCACGTGGAATTATCGGATTGACAAATAATGTATTGACCGCTTCAGCCGGCGAAGCCATCATGGCACACCGCTTTTTGGAATATCAACCGTGGAAAGGCGAAATCGAAAAACGACAAAACGGCTCTATCATTGCGATGGAAACAGGCAACGCCTTTGCCTATGCATTGGATAAATTGCAGGACCGCGGGAAATTCTTTATCTATCCGCAAACCGATATTTATGCCGGACAAATCGTTGGCGAACATTCCAAAGAGGGCGATTTGGTGGTCAATGTGACTAAATCGAAGAAATTGACCAACGTCCGCGCTTCTGGAAGCGATGATAAGGCACATTTAGCCCCTCCTGTAGTGTTCAGTCTGGAGCAGGCATTGGAATATATCAAAGAAGATGAATATGTTGAATTAACGCCGAAAGCAATACGTCTGCGTAAAATTATTTTGGACGAAAACGAACGAAAACGCCAAAGTAAAAAATGAATAACTCATTATTTAAATTTCATCTAAATAGTAATACGATATCAGGTTTGTTTTTTTAGTAATAAAACAGCCTATATATTGCCAGTTTACAGAAATTGAAATTCATTAACAATAGTATTGATTGTAAGTAGCTGAAAATCAATTAGTTTGTTAAGTAGCTGACAAACAGATAATAATCAATTTTAGAAAAAAGCAAGAAAAAGCAATTTTTTTATGTCGTTTTTTTTTTCAAACTTTGCACAAGAAAACTAAGGAAATAATTGGAGTCACATTTAAAAATATGGAATGGTTGTTTAGGTATCATCAGAGATAATATCTCTGAAAGTGCTTATAGTATATGGTTTACGCCCATTGTCCCGTTACAATATGCGGAGGATGATTTCACCATTCAGGTGCCCAGCCAATTCTTTTATGAGTTTATAGAAGAAAATTATGCCGACCTCATTTATCACACGCTTTTACGGATTACAGGTAAAAAAATCACCTTGAATTACCGCATTATCGTTGATACATCCAACCAATATACAGGACATACCACCTTGCAAAGCGAGCATCCCATCAATTCCGATGAGAATCAGCGGGCGGCAAAAAGTTTGAATCAAGCGCCAAGTCCGTTCGATTCGCCTTCTGTCGTGCAGGATTGGAATCCGAATCTAAACAATAAACTGAATTTCAATAATTTCTTTGAAGGCTCAAGCAATGAAATTGCGCGTTCTATTTCGTTAAAAATAGCGGAAGAGCCGGGAAAGAAATTCAATCCCTTTTTCATCTATGGACATTCGGGTGTAGGAAAAACGCACTTGGGTCAGGCGATAGGCAATCGGGTAGTCGAATTGCATCCCCAGAAAAAAGTACTGTATATTTCCGCTCATTTGTTTGAGGTTCAATTTACCGATGCCCGGAAAAAAAATACCCACAACGAATTTGTTCATTTTTATCAGGATGTAGATGTTTTGATACTGGATGATATTCACGAATTAGCCGGAAAGGAAAAAACCCAACAGGCGTATTTTCACATTTTCAATCACTTGCGATTAATCGGAAAACAGTTGGTGATCACCGCTGATAAACCGCCCATGGATATTCAAGGATTGGACGAACGTTTAATCAGCCGGTTGAAATGGGGTTTGACCATGGAATTGCAAAAGCCCGATTTGGAATTGCGTAAAAAAATTCTTTATTACAGAATCAAACAGGACGGTTTAAGTATTTCGGATGAAATCGTTGAATATATTGCCGAAAATACCCCCGACCATGTACGCGATTTGGAAGGAATTATCTCTTCATTAGTGGCTCATGCCGTGGTTTGCAACAAGGAAATTGATTTGGATTTGGCCAAATGTATTGTCAGCCGTACCGTCAAAATCAGAAAGAAGCAGATTACGATTGAAGCAATTCAAAACGTGGTAAGTTCTTTTTTTAGCATTGATGCGGATTTGATTCATTCTTTATCCCGAAAAAGGGAAATTGTACAGGCTCGACAAGTCATCATGTATCTATCGAAAAAGCATACGGGACATTCTTGTTCCCACATCGGAAGCATGGTGGGCAAACGCGATCATGCAACTGTGATTCATGCCATTAAAGCCATTCAAGACAGTTTGGATACCGATAAGGGTTTCAATGCTACGATGAAGGATATCGAAGCATTGCTGTTGAGTTAACGAAGTTTGGCGTTTCTGCCGTTATTAAAGTCCCAATGTATTTAAAGCCCGCTGATATTTTTGTGCGTTACGGGTATGTTCGCTGAAAGTAACTGCAAAGTTATGTGTACCCGAAAAATCTTCCTTGGCGCACATGTAGATATAGTCGTGTTCCCGGTAATTCAATACGGCATCCAGTACCGTAATCGAAGGGATACGGATGGGACCGGGGGGCAATCCCCGGTGGATGTAGGTGTTGTAAGGCGATTCGACTTGCAAATGGGCATGCAATATCCGCCGTAACGTCACATCGCCCACGGCAAATTTCACCGTAGGATCGGCTTGCAGTAACATGCCCTTTTTCAAACGGTTCAGGTACAAACCCGCCACCACCGGATATTCGGCGCGGGCATTCGTTTCTTCTTCCACAATGGAAGCCAATATCGCTATTTCCGCCGGACTTAAATGCAGGGCTTCGGCTTTGGCCAAACGCTCTTTCGTCCAAAAATGCGTGTATTCCTTTTTCATGCGTTCCAAAAACTTGTCAACCGGAAGATTCCAATACATTTCATACGTATTGGGAATAAACATCGTCAAAAAAGTCGTGGTATCGAAACCATAGGAAGCTGCAATATTTTCATCGTTCAATCGCATCAGTAAATCATCGGGATTCAGCATCAATTGCTCACCTATCCGGCGAACGAAATCGCTTTTCAAGCGAATATTATTGAAAGTCAACTTTACCGGCGTTTGCCTCCCCCCTCGCAACAAATAGACCGCTTGCAAATACGACGTTTGGGGCGTAATGGCAAATCTTCCTGTTTTCATATTTTGCGGATACTTCTTTTGTTTCGCCAAAGTGTTGAAAAGCACGGTGTTTTTCAGTTGCCCTTTCGACTGTAATTGCTCCAGTAATTTTGCATAATCTTTCGGTTCATCCACATAAATATAAGTTGTTTGTTGAATCGCAAAAGCGTGTGATTGAACGGTATAATACACAACACCCAGGAAGGAAACAAGGACTGCCACCAATATGAGAAATAGAGTGACTGCTATTTTGAAAAACTTCTTGTACATCTGTTTTGTGGGATTAATTTGCGGGCAAAGTTACAAAATAGTAGGGGAAATGATTGGTAAGTTCAAAAGATTCTTCTATCTTTGCACCGCCATTTACACAAAGTAGTTCGGAAAAAACAAGGAAGTGTGGGTGAGTGGCTGAAACCAGCAGTTTGCTAAACTGCCGATCGGGTAACTGGTCCACGAGTTCGAATCTCGTCGCTTCCGCCAATAATTTTGAGGTCTCTACCGGAGAGCCATGCTTCTATCTTTGCAATAATTGTATATTGAACGGTGTCCTATTTTTTTATTCCAAAAAGTTTTTGTATTTTTGTACACTTCAGTGTAAGTTATAAATCATATTTTGTACAATAGACTGTAAAAAACAATAGAAAAATGGACACTCTAATAGAAAAATCTTTTCAAAAAACAATGTCGGTTGATATTCGTTTTGTCCGCAGTATTATGGATGAAATTGATTGGAACGATCGCCTGATAGGTATTCGTGGCGCACGAGGCGTGGGGAAAACGACGCTTTTGTTGCAACGAATAAAGAAGTTTTTGGGGAATACTTCCGAAAGTTTATATATTTCGCTGGATAATCTTTGGTTTGCCAAACACGATCTGTTAGAAACGGTGGATTTATTTGTGAAGCGAGGGGGAAAATTTCTGTTTTTGGATGAAGTGCACAAATACGAAAAATGGGCGCAGGCAATCAAAAATATCTACGATGATTTCCCTGATTTGAAAGTCGTTTTTACCGGCTCATCCTTACTCGAAATTCTCAATTCCCGTGCTGATTTGAGTCGCCGTGCCATTGTGTATGATATTCAGGGGCTTTCGTTTCGTGAATATTTGAATATTACGCAACAAACTGATTTTCAGTCGTTTTCGTTGTCTGATATTTTAACAAAACAAAAAGAAATTTCGGATGAAGTTTTGGAGAAAGTCAAACCATTGCAATTTTTTAGAGATTATCTGCAACACGGTTATTATCCGTTTTTTACCGAAGGGCTTGCCAAATATCCCTACCGTCTGGAAGAAATTGTCAATCTGATTTTGGAGGTAGAACTCCCTTTTTTGCGTAATGTGGAGACTGCATATATTCCAAAAATCAAGCAACTTTTACAAATTATTGCCGAGTCAGTTCCATTTATTCCCAATGTGGATAGTTTGAGTAAACGCATTGAAATTCATAGAAATACCTTTATTGCGTACCTGTATTATTTGCAAGAAACACGACTCACAAATCATTTACACAAAGATATTTCCGGTATAAACAAACTGCAAAAACCCAACAAAATTTATCTCGAAAACACCAATTTTGCCTACATTTTGGCGGCAAGCAACACTGATATTGGGAATATGCGTGAAACATTTTTTCTGAATCAACTTTCGTATCAACATGCGGTGGAATATCCAAATACAGGCGATTTTTGGGTGGATAAAAAGATGTTGTTTGAAATTGGCGGAAAAAACAAAACAGGCAAGCAAATTCAAGGAGAAAGCAACGCCTACATTGCCGCCGATGATATTGAGTATGGCTTTGACAAGAAAATCCCGCTTTGGCAGTTTGGCTTTTTGTACTAAAACGGTTAAAA
>JAITXK010000092.1 GCA_031284765.1 Candidatus Symbiothrix sp. | reverse complement strand
TGCATTATCCGGTGCATTTGGCGACCGCTGTCCGATTTACCGAAAATATCTCCGGCGATTATCTGATGATAGACGGCAAGAAATTTTTGGTTTGCGACCCGACCTACATCGGTGCGGATATTGGCATGGCAATGGACGACTGCAAGCATGTTCAAGCGATTGTAGTGAAAATCTGAAGATTTGAAAAATCTCACATAGCCCACAGTACAAAATGGAATTATACCGTACTTTTGTTACAAGAATTTTGCACCGATAGTTCCTCCCACGCTTCTCATAAGAACAGCGCACCCGGGGAGGCCTTCGAAGAGATTTTTAGAGAAAAGGCAATGAATTAAACAAAAAATCCCTATATTTGCCCCGCTTTTCATAAGCATTTTTTTGCGAAAGTAGCTCAGTTGGTAGAGCACGACCTTCCCAAGGTCGGGGTCGCGGGTTCGAGCCCCGTTTTTCGCTCTCCATGCTCAGTAAAAATAAAATCAAATTCATTCAATCGCTCGAACGTAAAAAAGAAAGGACGGCATCGGGTCTTTTTTTGGCGGAAGGCAATAAATTGGTGAGCGATATCCTGCCTTATTTTACCTGCGAATTATTGGTAGCCAAGCCCTCGTGGATGGCCACACAGGGCGATTTAAAAGCCAAAGAACTGATTGCCGCGGACGATGACGACATCAAAAAAGCCAGTCTGCTTCAACATCCGCAAGAGGTAATTGCCGTATTTGTACAGCCTCCAATTAAATTAGATAAAGAAGTGTTAACCAACGAATTAAGTTTGGTTTTAGACGGTATTCAAGACCCGGGTAATTTGGGAACCATTATCCGTTTGGCCAATTGGTTCGGAATCAAAAACGTCATTTGTTCACCCGATACGGCCGATGTGTATAATCCGAAAGCCGTGCAAGCTACCATGGGAGGCATTGCTCACGTTCATGTTTTTTATGAGTCTCTGCCCGAATGGATGGACAGTTTGCCCGACCTTCCAATTTACGGTACATTCCTGGGCGGCAAAGATATGTACCGCGAACAATTGAGTGCCAATGGCTTGATTGTGATGGGCAATGAAGGAAACGGCATCCGCCCAATAGTGGCCGAACGCATCCGCAACCGCTTGTACATCCCCAATTTTCCACCCGGAACGGAATCAACCGAGTCTCTGAATGTGGCAGTGGCTACGGCTATTACTTGTGCCGAATTTCGCCGTCAGCAAATCTATTCCCTCTAACAGATAGATAAAAACGGTATCGCCTTTTTCGATTTTTGTAAACGATTGTTGTTCCAATAATTGAAATATCGAAGTTTGGGGTTGTTGCTCCGATTCCATTTTCAATCTATTGAATAAATCGACGGGATGAATGTCTTGTTTCAGCAAGATCAGGATGCCGTTGAAAAACGAAACAGAGGCAATTTCATGTTCCAAAGGAAAAACGTTCCGAAAAACAGTTTCGTCCAATTCGACTACATGCTGTTTCAAAACTGGAACGGATGGCAGAAAAACGTACTGTGCGGCAATTCTTTTTACCATTTATAATTGAATCCGAAACTGAATAATTCATTTAACTGGATATACCCCAGTTTGTCGTCTTTTTTAATTCCGTCCGTGTCATCGAAGCGTCCATAAAGATAAAAGCGCGTGGAGAAAAACCGGTTGAGCGAGATATTCAACTCATTTTCCGATTCGGCGATTGATTTCTCATAATTGGAAAAATACTTGAAGCGTGATGAAAAACTAACCTGACGATTGATATGCCAAACTAATTTGGCATTCATTGTCGAACCTAAATCCAATAAATAAGTTTCATTCTTCTCTATGCCGTATCTATTCTGTTCCAACACTTTATCATCCGATACCCAAGTGTATTGCAGGGACAATGGCGACACATCAACCGACAAATCCACTTTCTTGTATTTATCTTTTTTCGATGTTTTGTTCAGTTGATATTTCATCCCCAAAATACCCATATTTATTTGCAAAGGCGATGCAAAAGCCGAAGTATAATCCATGGTATTTTCTTTGTAACTCTTCATCAGTTTCGTCTTGATTTCCAAGTTGGAAGAATAGAAAAATTTGTCGTTGAAGGCTTTCAACCCCATATCGCTATATGTTCGAACCATATCATCACCCAAACGAAAATTGCGTAAACTATCGTTCGGATTGGTGTAAAAACTCAATTTCCATTCGATATAATTATTCCATTGTAATTTTCCTTTTTGATAATTGGCCGTGAACTTTTGAACGCTTACCAAATTCAAATTGCCGACACCGCCGCTGTACCAGTTATCTGAAAATTTATTTTGAGAAAATTGCAGAAAACTGCTCCCACCCAAAATCCAATATTTTCGTTTCGGAACATAACGAGTCGTTTTTTCAAGTGCGGGTTTCTTAAAATAGGGCTCTGCCTCGAACAAAATGTCGAACAAATTGTTTGGTTTGATTTCTTCTATTCTTTCAGCTTCTTTGGGGAAATCCGAATAGCTGTATTTGATACGATTTGGATGGTTCCGAATATAATCGCGATAGGCCTGCTTCCTCAAATTTCCAATGTATTCTTCTGCCGGATTATAAATAGAAAGAAACTCCTGCCTTTCCCCCCAAGAGGTTTGTTTATTTAAAATCGTATCAACCGGTAATGTTAGAGAAACATCAACCGGAAATTTCCCATCAAACACTAACGGTAACAAATAAATATCGTTAGTTATCAACTGCTGCTGCGAAAACCCATTGTGTGGAAAAATCAAGAACATAAACCACAATAAAATACAATTCTTTTTCACAAGATGTAAATGATTTTAAATGAATTAATTATGCCTACAACAATCTGACAAAGGTAAGCATTAATTTTTGAATTCAAATAATACTCCTTATCTTTGCATTTCAATAGTGAATAGCATTATGCAGATAAAACAATTTGAATTTAATTCCATTTGCGTGAATACATACCTTCTTTATGATGAAACGAAAGAAGCCTTACTTATTGATTGTGGAGCATCTACAGCTGATGAATGTCGGAAATTGGAAGAATATATCCATCATCATCAAATCCACTTAAGCTGTTTATTGAATACGCATTTGCATTTCGACCATGTTTTGGGAAATCATTTTATTTATGAACGATACGGATTAAAACCCTGCTATCACGAAGCGGAAGAATCCATGCCGAGCCTGCAAAAACAAACAACCGCTTTCGGAATCAACGTGAACTACGAACCGACGGGCGCAGCGCGTTTTATCAACGATAACGACCAAATTCGTTTCGGAAACACCACTCTACAAGCTTTATTGACTCCGGGACATTCGCCCGCAAGCCTTTCATTTTATTGTCAAGCTGATCATTGTATTTTTACAGGCGATGCTTTATTCCGTTACAATATCGGACGAACCGACCTCTGGGGCGGCAATGAAGAAATCTTGATTTCCGCCATCAAAAACAAAATACTGACTTTGCCCGATGATACGAAAATTTATCCCGGTCACGGCCCTGCTTCCACCGTAAAAGAAGAGAAACAACATAATCCCTATATTTAAAAACAACAATATAATATAGTATGAGTAATAAAGAATTTGCGAACCGCCACGTAGGAGTGAACCGGAAAGAAATTGAAACAATGCTGTCTAAAATCGGCGTTGCTAATATGGAACAATTAATTGCAGAAACCATTCCGGACAATATCCGTTTAAAAAAGGAATTGGAATTGCCCGAAGCAATGACCGAACGGGAATATGCCGAACATATTGCCGAAATCGCTTCCAAAAACGAGATTTTCACTTCCTATATTGGGATGGGTTGGTACGACACTTGTGCACCGGCAGTCATTCTCCGCAACGTATTTGAAAATCCTTGTTGGTACACCTCCTACACGCCATATCAAGCCGAAATTTCGCAGGGACGTTTGGAGGCGCTGCTCAATTTCCAAACCATGATTAGCGATTTGACGGCTTTGCCTTTAGCAAACTGTTCACTATTGGACGAAGCGACTGCTGCCGCAGAAGCCGCCAACATGTTGTTCCAAACCCGAAGCCGTGAACAAATAAAAAATAATGCCCACATACTTTTCGTTGATGAAAAAGTCTTCGAATCAACTTTGGCCGTACTGAATACGCGGACGCAACCGCAAGGCATCGTCCTGAAAAAAGGCAACTACCAAACGTTTGAATTCAGCGGAAACGAATTTGGAGCGATTATCCAATATCCCAATGCCGACGGTTCGATTGAAGAGTACAAAACATTTGTCGAAAAAGCCACTGCAAGCGGCGCCAAAGTAGCCGTAGCTGCCGACTTAATGAGTCTTGCCTTGTTGACCCCTCCGGGCGAATGGGGTGCGGATGTTGTTTTCGGAAGTTCGCAACGTTTCGGTATCCCGATGTATTACGGCGGGCCTTCCGCAGGCTATTTTGCCACCAAAGACGAATACAAACGCAACATTCCCGGACGCATCATCGGTGTGTCTAAAGATGTTTACGGAAAACGCGCTTTGCGCTTGGCTCTGCAAACCCGCGAACAACACATCAAACGCGAAAAAGCCACCAGCAATATTTGTACGGCACAGGCTTTATTGGCCACCATGTCGTCTTTCTATGCCGTTTATCACGGCCCCGAAGGCATAAAAACCATTGCTACGCGCATTCACTCCTTGGCAGGATTTTTGTCGAATGAATTAACCGCATTGGGGTATGTTCAGGAAAATAAGAACTATTTCGATACGTTGAAAATCCGTTTAGCGCCGAATGCATCCTTGCAACTCTTGCAGGAAACGGCTTTGGAATGTAAAGTCAATCTGCGTTATTTTGAAACGGGTGAAATCGGCATCAGCATTGACGAAACCACGCTTCCCGAAGACCTCGGTGTATTGCTTTACATCTTCTCGTCGGCTCTCAACCAAGAATATACATTGACTAAAGATATTTCGACACAAACGTATTTTGATGCGGCTTTCCAACGGACTTCCACGTATTTAACAAACGAAGTCTTTCGTGCCTACCACACGGAAACCGAACTGATGCGTTACATCAAGAAACTGGAAGTGCGCGATATGTCCCTGACTCATTCGATGATTTCATTGGGTTCGTGTACCATGAAACTGAATGCCGCTTCGGAAATGCTTCCGTTGAACGACCCGCATTTTGCCAATATCCATCCCTACGCCCCCACCGATCAAACGGAAGGATATACGGAATTAATCGAAAACTTGAAATCGTATCTGGGAGTCATCACAGGCCTTCCGGGCGTTAGCTTCCAACCCAATTCGGGCGCGGCCGGTGAGTATTCGGGTTTGATGACTATCCGTGAATATCTGAAATCCATTCAACAAGGGCATCGAAACATTGTGTTGATTCCCGCTTCGGCTCACGGAACCAATCCCGCTTCGGCCATTCAAGCAGGCTTCCAAACGGTTACGATTCGTTTTGATGAAAATGGCAATACCGACATTGAAGATTTACGGGCAAAAGCTGAAGAAAACAAAGATAATCTGGCGGCTTTCATGATTACTTATCCGTCCACACACGGCATTTTTGAAACGAATATTGTAGAAATGTGCCAAATCATTCACGCCAACGGCGGACAAGTTTATATGGACGGAGCCAACATGAATGCGCAAGTCGGCCTG
Organism: Candidatus Symbiothrix sp.; assembly: GCA_031284765.1. GTDB lineage: Bacteria > Bacteroidota > Bacteroidia > Bacteroidales > Azobacteroidaceae > Azobacteroides. The sequence goes on along the minus strand of JAITXK010000092.1, from coordinate 3,579 downwards.
ACCAATCCAGGATTCATTGGTGCGGATGTTTGCCATTTGAACCTCCACAAAACATTTGCCATTCCTCACGGTGGTGGCGGCCCGGGCGTAGGCCCTATTTGCTGTGCCGAACATTTGATTCCGTTTTTACCGTCGCATCCTGAAAAAGGCGGTACTCTGAATACCGTTGCCGCAGCTCCTTTCGGAAGCGCGGGCATTTTGCCGATAACCTACGGCTATCTCCGCATGATGGGTGCTGCCGGATTGGCTTTAGCAACAAAAACAGCTATTTTGAATGCCAATTATCTGGCTTCACAATTGGAAAAAGCATTTGGAATCGTTTACAAAGGCGTTCAATCGCGCGTAGGGCATGAGTTGATTCTCGAATGTCGAAACATCAAAACACTATCGGGCATTGACGAAACAGACATTGCTAAACGCCTCATTGACTATGGCTTCCATGCGCCGACCCTCTCATTTCCCGTTCACGGCACGTTGATGATTGAACCCACCGAAAGCGAAAGTTTGGCCGAATTGAACCGTTTTGTGGAAGCAATGACCTCCATTCGCGAAGAAATCGAAGCCGTTGTGCAAGGCAAAGCAGACCAAGAGGACAATGTATTGAAAAATGCACCTCACCCGCAGTACGAGATTTGCAGCAATGAATGGACGCATCCGTATTCGCGTACACAAGCCGCTTTCCCTGCCGAATGGATTCAAGAAAACAAGTTCTGGGTTAATGTGGCGAGAGTGGACAACGCTTTTGGCGACCGTAACTTAGTTACCGTTTGTTTAACATTTAACAATTAAAGTCATGAAAGCAAGAGTATTCAGTATTTCAGTTGTGTGTTTGCTTTTAGCATCGTGTACGGCGGTCAGAAACTCGGATGCACAAGTTCGTGTTTCGGTATATGCCCAAATTCCATTGGCGCCGAATGCAGTTCTAACGATTGAAACTCCAGTCATTCCGGCTCCTACACCCGAATATGTTTGGATAGAAGGCTATTGGGCGTGGGACAATTTTTATCGCGAATATGTTTGGATGCAAGGATATTGGGCTTCGGCTCCATACACAGGCGCCTATTGGATTCCCGGTTATTGGGAACATTATCGCGGTGGTTACCGTTGGATTGATGCCTGCTGGGTAGCAAGAGATTATCCAATTCATTTTGGATATTACAACGGAAGATACGATTATTACGGACGTCCGGTGTATTATCACAAACCACATCGTTCTCACAATTACGGTTATGTATATGGTTATGACCACGACCCGCACCATCGGAACGGCGGATATAACAGTTCAAGCCGTTTCAATACTTCTTCTCAAAGAGAACGGGACCGCATCAACCGGAAAGCTTCCAATCCGAAACCGGCGCCAACGAGAGACGGATATTCAGCAAGGTCTTCCTCTTCCGTAAGCAGTTCGGGTAGAAGCAGTTCTGACGTTAACAGTTTAAGAAGTGAAACCAGAGAATCGGTTCGTTCCGGTTCAAGCAACGATAGAAACAGTAGAGAATCGGTTAACTCGGGTTCAAGTTATGGCAGAAGTAACAGAGAATCGGTTAATTCGGGTTCGAATGATAGCAGAAGTAGCAGCGAAGCGGTAAAAACCAATTCAAGTAGCAGGAGAAATAGCAGCAGTGAAGCGGGTCGTGCAAGTTCAAGCTCAAGTTCAACTTCGGGCCGTTCTTCAGGAGTCAGCACTGATAATTCTTCTTCGAGAAGCAGTTCATCATCCGGAACAAATGGTTCGACGTCAAGGTCAAGCCGTTCAAGTGATTCAGGGTCAAGGAGTAGTTCGAGAAGCAGTTCAGGCAGCAGATGAAAGTATTAACGTTTTTTTAATCTAAAAATGCGGGATAATTAACATAACAATTGTACATTTGCAGTCGTTATGTTAATTATGAGAAGTTATAAAGTAAAATAAACAGTATAAACTATTAAAAAGATTATGATGAAAATTAAAAAATTCTATTTAGTAACATTCGTCATCCTGTTTGCAACAAGCATCAGTTTTGCAGCATTTGCAACTCAAGACGATAAGGAAAAAGGTCAGGAAAAGCAAGCAGAAAAAGTAAAAGAAATTGTAGCGGATAAGACCACTCATGATTTCGGCACCGTTAGCGAAGATGGCGGAAACGTAAGTACAACGTTTATTCTTACCAATCAAACCGATTCGGCCATAGTTATTACCAATGTGTCGGCATCTTGTGGCTGTACCACTCCCAGTTGGACAAAAACACCTATTGCTCCGGGAAAAACAGGAGAGGTTACTGCTACATACAAACCGAAAGACCGTCCGGGTCCTTTTCATAAATCAATTACAATTACGACAACAGGCACTCCCGAAAAATTGACGTTGTTTATCAAAGGAACTGTCGAATAAAGATTTATTTTATATACCTAAATGACTTTCTATATCCATGGAAATTACAAAAATTAAAGAAAAATTTGAGGAACTTTATGGTCCCGGTGCAGCGTTTTACACCTCGCCGGGTCGTATTAATTTAATCGGAGAACATACCGATTACAATGGTGGTTTTGTATTGCCCGGAGCAGTGGACAAAGCCTTGTATGTGGCTATCAAAGCCAATGGAACCGATAAAGTGCGTGCTTATGCACCGGACGAAAATCCGGATAAGGTGGCTGTTTCCAGCGAATTTGGTTTGGAAGAAGCCAACCGTCCCAAAGAAAGATGGGCACAATACATTTTCGGCGTAGCCCGTGAAATGACAAAACGCGGTAAAAAAATCAACGGATTTGATATTGTGATTTCAGGCGATGTGCCTCTGGGTGCAGGAATGTCTTCTTCGGCCGCACTGGAAAGTGCAGTTGGATTTGCATTGAACGATATTTTCAATTTAGGTTTTGACCGTTTTGAATTGGCTTTAATCGGACAAGCTACCGAACACAATTACGTGGGTGTGAAATGTGGAATCATGGATCAATTTGCCTCTTGCTTCGGCAAAGAAGGTTCATTGATTCGTTTGGATTGCCGTTCATTGGAATACGAATACGTTCCGTTCAATCCCAAAGGCTACAAATTGGTACTGATCAACACTCGCGTGGCACACATGTTAGGAGGCGAATACAACGAACGCCGCGAATCTTGCGAACGCGTAGTAGCCGCTATTGCCAAAAAACATCCGAAGATAGAATTTCTTCGCGATGCCACTTTGGACATGTTAAAAGACGTAGCCAATCAAGTAAGTTCACTGGATTATATCCGTGCGGAATTCGTTATCGAAGAAATTCAACGCTTGTTGGATGCCTGCGAAGCCTTGAAAAAGGACGACTACGAAACCGTAGGCAAGAAAATGTATGAAACCCATACAGGATTGAGCCGCAAATACACCGTCAGTTGCGATGAATTGGATTTCTTGAACGAAATCGCCAAAGAATGTGGCGTTACCGGTTCACGCGTAATGGGCGGAGGATTCGGCGGTTGTACTATCAACCTCGTCAAAGCAGAGTTGTACGATGCGTTTATTGCCAAAGCAACCAAGGCTTACAAGGAAAAATTTGCTATTGAGCCATTGGTTTACGATGTGGTAATCAAGGATGGGGCGCGGAAGTTGTAATTAGTGCTATACACTT
>JAITXK010000089.1 GCA_031284765.1 Candidatus Symbiothrix sp. | reverse complement strand
TTCCCTTTTCAGAACAATTCAAAAACAATGGGCGAGAATATATTGGTCTCAGTTTGAATATTCCAATCTTCAACCGGTTTTCGGTAAGAAACCAAGTTCAGAACGCCCGGCTCAATATCAATAATCAACAATTGGCATTAGATAATACAAAGAAAACACTGTACAAAGAAATTGAAACAGCTTATTTGAATGCTACGGCGGCTCAGGAAAAATACAGAGCTTCGACGGTAGCAGTCAAAGCGACTTCCGAATCGTTTAAATATGCGCAAGATAGGTATGAAACCGGAAAATCAACTGTTTTTGAATTTAATGAGGCAAAAACTAAATTAGTAAAAAGCCAGTCGGAACAAGTACAGGCGAAATACGATTATATTTTCAGGACAAAAATTTTGGATTTCTACAATGGAATTCCGATAAAATTGTAAGGTCAAAGAGGGTGATCGTATGAAGTTAAAACATACTGTCACAACAGCAAGCGATTATTTTTCTTATACAATGTTGATTTAACTAAAATATCGTACCTTTGCGCTTAAAATTTGAAAAAGATGCTTACAGTAGAAAAAATCGGCGGAACTTCCATGTCGCAATTCGGCGATTGTTTATGCAATGTCATCAAACGCAACCGTACGGAATCGACCATGTATAACCGTATTTTTGTGGTTTCCGCTTATAATAATGTCACCAACTGGCTGTTGGAACATAAAAAAACAGGTGAACCGGGTGTCTATGCCAAATTTCGCAATAATGAAGATTATGAAACAGCTTTGGATGAAATTTGTCGTAAACTATTGGATATCAATCATTCTTTTGAATGTATCGGATTGAATCTGGCTGAAGCCAATAATTTTATTCAATATCGTATCGAACAGGCAAAAACCTATTTGTCATCTATGTATCAGGTGCTTGCATCGGGATATGTGGAAAAAAGTAATATCTATCTGGCAGCGAGGGAAATATTAGCCTCGATAGGCGAAGCGCATTCTGCCTGGAATTCGGTCAATATATTGAATAATCACGGCATAAACGCTACATTCATTGATTTGTGCGGGTTCAACGATAACGAAATGTTGACCATTGACGAGCGTATTCACAAAGCATTTCAAGACATCGACTATGCCAATACTTTATGCGTAGCTACGGGTTATACCAAAGGAACAGAAGGGATTATGCGTGCTTTCGACCGCGGTTATTCCGAAGTAACTTTCAGCAAAATTGCTGTGGATGTACAGGCCGAAGAAGCCGTTATCCACAAAGAATATCATTTGTCGAGTGCCGACCCCCAATTGGTGGGCGTGGACAAATCCATTCCGGTAGGAAAAACCAATTACATCATCGCCGACCAGTTGGCCGATGTAGGTATGGAAGCTATTCATCCGAAAGCGGCCAAGCCTTTGGAATTGGCGGGAATCAAAATCCGCATCAAAAACACGTTTGACCCTGACCATCCGGGAACAGTCATTTCAAAAGAATATGTTTCGCCTGTGCCGAAAGTCGAAATCGTTTCAGGCACCGACAAAGTGCTGGCGTTTGAAGTCCACGACCCCTTGATGGTGGGCGAAGTCGGTTACGATTTGAAAGTGATGCAAATCATGAAAAACTATCAAATCAGTTATATCCTGAAATCAACCAATGCCAACAGCATCACAATGGTGGTTTGGGACAAACCGTACGTACACAAAATGCTGGAAGATTTGAAAACGCAGGTGTATCAGGTACAGATAAAGCCGGTGGCTTTGGTTTGTGCCATGGGTACGAATATTGCCCATCCCGGATTTTTATATCTTGGAGCTAAAGCGTTGAGCGATAATGGAATCAATATCGAATGTTTCGCCCAATCGTTGAAACAGGTCAATATGCAGTTTGTGATTACACGCGACCGTTATGCCGATGCAGTCATTGCCATGAACGACGCTTTATGCCTGCAACATTAACACGCTAACAGTATGTGGACATTCAACTTACAGGATTTTTTCAGTGCGTTTATCGTGATGTTTGCCATCATTGACGTAACAGGTTCGCTGCCTATTTTTCTGAGTTTGAAAGAGAAACATAAAACATTCAGCCCATGGAAAGCTTCGTTGTATTCGTTGCTCATTCTGTTGGGCTTCTTTTTTGTGGGTGAAGGGATTCTCCGTTTGTTCAGTGTCGATATATCTTCCTTTGCAGTAGCGGGTTCCGTGGTTTTGTTCGTTATTGGTTGCGAGATGACTTTCGGTGTGGAAATATTCAAGATGGATGGGCCGTCAAACAATGCAACGATGATTCCCATCATTTTTCCCCTGTTGGCCGGGCCGGGAGCATTTACCGCTTTACTTTCGTTAAAGGCAGAATACAGCTCTTTGGTCATTATTTTAGCATTGATATTGAATATGCTCATTGTATATGCAGTGATGCGCTATGTGCATTTAGTGGAAAAAATTCTCGGCGCCGGTGGAATTTACGTCTTGCGCAAGTTCTTTGGCGTTATTGTGTTAGCTATAGCAGTGAAACTCTTTATGGGAAATATTTCCAACTTGTTAAGCATTTAAAATTTATATATGGATTGGTTATCTGATTTATTTTGGGGCGATGGGGTTGCCCACACGGTTTTGTTGTTTGCTGCAGTCATTGCTTTAGGCATCCCTTTGGGAAAAATTAAAGTTTTCGGTATTTCGCTGGGGATTACTTTTGTGCTTTTTGTCGGTATTTTATTGGGACATTTCGGCTTTAAGGTCAATCACGAAATTCTGCATTTCATGAAAGAATTCGGATTGATTCTTTTTGTGTATTCCATTGGATTGCAAGTGGGACCGGGTTTCTTTTCTTCCTTCAAAAAAGGCGGTATCACCTTGAATATGTTGGCAATGGGAATCGTTCTTCTCGGAGTCATTACCACGATTATATTACATTATACGACCGGTATTTCGATGCAGACCTTAGTCGGAATTTTGTCGGGAGCGGTAACCAACACACCCGGATTGGGAGCGGCGCAACAAGCCTATTTCGACCTGAAAGGCGTAGGCGATTCAACTATTGCAATGGGTTATGCCGTGGCGTATCCATTGGCGGTAGTCGGAATCATTTTCTCCATCATGATTTTGCGTTATGTATTCAAAGTCAATTTGGCCAAGGAAACGGAACTGTTGAACAATTCTTCTCAAAAAGCCGAACAAATCGAATTGATTTCGCTGAAAGTAAGCAATCCCGCCATTTACGGCAAAACCATTGCAGAAGCCCATCGTTTGATTGACCGTAAATTTGTGATTTCAAGGGTATTGCATCAAAAGGACGGACGTATTGAAATCGCTTCCTCGCAATCGTTATTAAATGAAAACGATAAGATTTATCTGGCTACAACGCCTGCCAATAAAGAAACAGTGATTGCTTTATTAGGCAGAGTGATTGAAATGGACAAAGCCGAGTGGGATTTGTTGTCCACGCATTTGGTTTCGCGCCGGATATTGATTACGAAATCTAATATCAATGGCCGTTCGATTCTTCACTTGAATTTGCGGAATAATTACGGCGTAAATATTACGCGGGTCAATCGTTCGGGTGTTGATTTGATTGCCGAATCGGGATTGAGCCTTCAATTGGGTGACAGGGTAACCGTTGTTGGAGATGAAAATGCCATCAAAAGCGTAGAACGTGTTTTGGGCAATCAAATGAAACGTTTGAACGAACCCAATTTGATACCCATCTTTATCGGAATCTTTTTAGGCGTATTATTGGGAAGCATTCCGTTTGCCTTTCCGGGCATTCCGCAACCGGTAAAATTAGGTTTGGCGGGTGGACCGTTGATTGTGGCTATTCTCATCAGTATTTTCGGCCCAAAATATCATTTGGTAACTTACACCACCATGAGCGCCAATTTAATGTTGCGCGAAATCGGAATTTGCTTGTTTCTGGCTTGTGTGGGCTTGAGTGCGGGCGAAAATTTTGTTTCCACGATTGTGAATGATGGCGGTTGGAGCTGGATAGGTTACGGACTGATTATCACGTTAGTGCCGTTGTTGATTATTGGTATTATAGGTCGCTCGGTGTTCAAGATAAACTATTATACGTTAATGGGCTTATTGGCTGGAAGCACCACCGACCCTCCTGCTTTGGCCTATTCCAATGCGGCTGCGGGCAACGATGCGCCGGCAGTAAGTTACGCCACCGTTTATCCGTTTACAATGTTTTTGCGGGTGTTGACGGCGCAGTTGCTGATATTGGTATTCTGTTAGTTCGATGAAAATAACTGCCATTATTCCCACTCTGAATGCAGAAAAAGAGCTTGCTACTTTGTTGCAGGCTTTGCAACATCAAAGTTTTCCGATTGATGAAATCATTGTTATTGATTCGCAATCGGACGATGCAACGGAGCGGATTTGCCGTGAGTACGACGTGATTTTTTTATCCGTCAACCGGGCTTCATTTAATCATGGTACTACGCGCGATAGAGCATTCAGACACTCCACCGGTGATTTTGTCCTGTTTTTTACCCAAGATGCCTTGCCGGTTGATGAGCATTGTGTGGAACACCTTTTATTACCTTTCCAAGATGAAACTGTTGTGATGGCAAGCGGAAGGCAAATGGCAAAAAAAGAAGCGAGTCTGACAGAAAAATGGATTCGTGCGTTCAATTATCCATCGCAAAGCAAGATTCGCAGCAAGGAAAATATCCCCGAATTGGGCATCAAAACGTTTTTTACCTCCAATGTTTGTGCTGCCTATCGACGAACAGCCTATTTGCAAGTCGGCGGATTTGAAAGCCCTGTTCTGACCAATGAAGACATGTTGATTGCCGCCCGCTTCATTTTTGCAGGCTATAAAGTGGCTTATTGCGCCGAGGCGAAAGTGATTCATTCCCACCAATTCAGTTTGAAACAGAGTTTTGTACGCAATTATAAAATCGGTAAGTTCATGCGTTGTTATGCTTCTGCATTTCAAAACATACGAACTTCCTCCGAAGGCATGAAAATGGCTCAATACGTTTTGTCCCATTTGTATAAACAAAGACAGATAGCGCAGATGGCATGTTTTTGCCTCGAATGTGCTGTGAAATGGACTGCTTTTCAGTGCGGCTTTCGCTTTTCGAATCCGGACATAAAAAAAGCCTGACACCAAAGTATCAAGCTCTTCCAAAATAATGTATCATGAAAAGAATTTATTTTTTGCTGCGACTTCCGTAACGGCTCATGAACTTATCTACACGGCCTGCGGTATCCACCAATTTTTGTTTACCGGTATAGAACGGATGCGAGGTATTTGAAATTTCAATTTTAACCAAGGGATAAGTAACGCCATCCAATTCAATGGTTTCTTTTGCGTTGATTGTGGAACGAGTGATAAATGTATCTTCATTCGACATGTCTTTGAATACGACCGGACGATAGTTTTCCGGATGAAGTCCTGTTTTCATTATTGTATTTTTATTTGATTACTATTCTAATTTGTAATTTGGGTGGCAAAGATAGGTATTTTTCAATGAATAACAATGTTTTTCGTGATTTTTTACCTTAAATTTTAGGGATATTGTACGCTACGATTCCAAAATTAGCATTAATTTTGTGTCGCTAATAAATGAATGCAAGATGTTACAACAAAAACACTATTACAATCAAACCGGTGAGGCTGTGGCCGATGAACTGCGTACTTCTTTGTCGAAAGGCTTGACGGATACCGAAGCAAAAGCCCGTTTGGCTACCTTTGGCTACAACGAATTTCAAAAGAAAAAAAGCAAAAGTTTGTTTGCGAAATTCCTGATGCAGTTTGAAAGTTTCATGATTATTATTCTGATAGTTGCCGCCGTGGTTTCGGGCATTACAGGATACATTCAGGGCGAAGGATTTACCGATGCCCTGATTATTTTACTGATTGTGGTAGTCAATGCCATTATCGGCGTGATGCAGGAAGACCGTGCCGAACGGTCATTGGAGGCGCTGGAAAAGATGGCCGCCCCGCAATGCAAAGTCATCCGGGATGGAAATGTAAAAACCATTGAATCCCGCGAATTGGTTCCGGGCGACATCGTGGTCTTGGATACCGGCGATTCCATTCCCGCCGATTTGCGCTGGATAGAAGCTGTAAATCTAAAAATACAGGAAGCTACGCTGACCGGCGAATCACTTCCTTCGGAGAAAACTACAACTGCGATTGCCTATGCCGACGTCCCTTTGGGTGACCGCAACAACCTGGGATTTTCGTCCACCAATGTGGTGTACGGGCGAGGGAAAGGCATCGTTATCTCCACCGGAATGAATACCGAAGTGGGTAAAATCGCCGCCATGATTCAAGCAACGCCCGACCAGCAAACCCCTTTGCAACACAAATTGGATGTACTCGGTAAATATCTGGGAATCGGAGCATTGATTATCTGTGTATTGATTTTTGCCGTAGGTGTTCTGCACGGAGTTTCCTGGTTGTCGATGTTTATGATTGCGGTTAGTTTGGCCGCTGCGGCCATTCCCGAAGGCCTGCCTGCCGTTTCCACCATTGTTTTGTCTATTGGCGTACAGCGTTTGGCGAAGCGCAATGCCATTGTGCGTACACTCCCCTCGGTGGAAACCTTGGGAAGTACCACCGTGATTTGTTCCGATAAAACGGGCACATTAACGCAAAATAAAATGACGGTCGTGAAAATGTTTACCAACGGAAAGGCGGAAGACCTGGACGAAATCCTGAAAACCGCCACACTTTCGGACGACCAAAAACAATTGATTCGCGCGGCCATTTTGGCCAATGATGCCAAGCTTTCGGAAGAAAATGGCCTTTATACTACCACCGGAGACCCCACCGAAACGGCTTTAATTGATTGGGGCATCCAATTCGGATTCAATAAAAATGAATTGGAAAGCGAACATCGCCGCGTGGCCGAAATCCCTTTCGACTCCGAACGGAAATTGATGACCACTGTCCACCAGTTAGACGACAACTATTTAGCGGTATATACCAAAGGCGGATTGGACGAATTATTGGCATGCTGCACGAAAATTTGGGAAAACGGACAAGTCAGGGCTTTGACCGAAGAAGACAAACAACTCATCCGCGAATCCAATAAACAATTGGCCGAAAATGCCTTGCGCGTATTGGCGATGGCTTGCAATCGAATCGAAACACTTCCTGCCTCCGTCGAAACGTGGACGTTGGAAAAAGAATTGGTCTTTGTGGGAATGGTGGGAATGATTGACCCACCGCGTCCGGAAGTCCGGATGGCTGTACTCAAATGCCGCGAAGCAGGCATTAAACCGGTAATGATTACCGGCGACCATTTGATTACGGCTGTCGCGATTGCCAAGTCGCTGGGCATTATGCACGACGGCGATTTAGCCATTACGGGCACGGATGTTGAAAACAAAACGGACGATGAATTGCGCGAACAGGTACATCATATTTCAGTCTATGCCCGTGTATCGCCCGAACATAAGGTGCGAATTGTGAAGGCTTTCCAATCCAACGGAGAGGTTGTTGCTATGACCGGCGACGGCGTGAATGATGCTCCCGCCCTGAAATTAGCCGACATCGGTGCAGCAATGGGCATCGTGGGAACCGATGTATCCAAAGAAGCAGCCGATATTGTGCTGACCGATGATAATTTTTCGACCATCGTTTCCTCGGTAGAAGAAGGCCGCCGGATTTACGACAACATTATGAAAGCGATTGAATTCCTGCTTTCGAGCAATGTCGGCGAGATTATTGTATTGTTCACGGCTGTGATGGCCAATTGGGCAACACCCTTATTGCCGATTCATATTCTGTGGATTAACTTGGTTACGGACAGTCTTCCTGCCCTGGCTTTGAGCGTTGACCCGGCCGCTTCCGATGTGATGAAACGCAAACCCATCAACTCGAAAAAGCCGATTTTGAGCAAAAGTTTTTCTACCTTGATTGGATTGCAGGGCATCATGATTGGTCTCTTATCGTTGACCGCTTTTCAAATCGGATTGCATACTACACCTGATTCGGCAAATGCATTGGATGTGGCGCGGGCGATGTGTTTTGCCGTTTTGGCCTTTACGCAGTTGTCTCACGTGTTCAATGTTCGTTCGCACAGCCATTCGGCGTTCAGAGGATTCTTCAATAATAAAATGTTGCTGGGCGCCATTGCCGTTTCCGCCGGCTTGATGTTGATAGTATTAGAAGTGCCGTTCTTGCACGATTTGTTTCATATTGCCCATTTGACGATGATGCAGTGGGTTTGGGTGGTTGTGCTTTCAATAGCTCCGATACCTATCGTGGAGATAGTTAAAGGCGTGGCACGAAGCGCATCCACACCATCCTGATAGTTGTCAGTTTTTAGGGTTATCAACGGGCATTAAATCCAAAATACAGGCTTAAATTAAAAAAATGATAAATAAATATGGTTGATTGATTTTTATTGAATATATTTGCAGCTTTAAAAATTTATATGTTATTAATATCAATCATTCTCCCTTGCTATAATGAAGAACTTGCCATCAAAGGCACCTATAAAGAGTTATCTTCCATTATGCAGCAAATGGGAAACGATTACGAATTTATTTTTGTGGATGACGGTTCTAAAGACGCTACTTTCAATATTTTGCGGGAATTGTCTTTGCAGGATAATTGCGTACGCTATATTCAATTTTCAAGAAACTTTGGAAAAGAAGCTGCTTTGTTGGCCGGATTGCAAAGAGCAAAAGGCCAATACATTGTGGTGATGGATGTGGATTTACAAGACCCCCCTTCGCTTATTCCTCAAATGTTTGAAGCGGTAGCCTCAGGAGAGTATGACTGTGCAGGTACCCGCAGAATAACCCGGGCAGGCGAACCGCCAATTCGCTCCCTTTTCGCACGCATGTTTTACAGTCTGATGACTAAATTCACGGATATCGAAATCGTTGACGGCGCACGTGATTTTCGGTTAATGTCCCGTCCATACGTTGATGCCGTATTATCATTACCCGAACGGAATCGATTTTCCAAAGGTATATTTCCATGGGTTGGATTCAAGACCAAGTGGTTTGAATACGAAAACATACAACGCAGTACGGGTGAAACCAAATGGTCGTTTGGAAAACTCTTTTTATATTCGTTGGACGGCATTATTGCTTTTTCCTCCAAACCGATGGCAATTGCCTCAATTTTAGGTATTTTACTCTTCTTATCCTCTCTCTTTCTGATTGGTTTTATCATCCTTCGTAAAGCGTTCTGGGGTGATCCGGTAGCCGGATGGGCATCCACCATCTGTATCATTTTGTTTTGCAGCGGAATACAACTTTTTACAGCAGGAATTTTGGGGCAATATATTTCAAAAATATACATTGAAGTGAAAAAGCGGCCTTATTTTATTATAAAAGAAGAAAAATAACATCTATTTAATTTATTGAAAATGAAAGCATTTCTTAAAACACACACTTTACTTGCAGTAGTCATTTTAACCGGTATCCTGTTTTGGATATTGAATGTCTTTACTATATTTGTTACGGATGACATCCGATATACTTTTATGATTGGGCAAAACAAGCCATTACCGGGTTGGGATTTTGAAGTCTCGGATAAAATATCATCCATGTCAGACATTTTCACCTCATTACACAATCTTTACAACGTATGGGGAGGACGTCTGGTTGCACAATTTTTAAATCATTTCTTTATATTGATTGGAAAAGATACGTTCAATGTATTGAATACAATTGTCTATTGTATTTTTATTTTCGTGACCTGCTTTCATATAACCGGTTCGTGGAAACGAATCACGGCATTGCTTTTTGTGGTGGTCAATATACTTTTATGGTTTTTA
>JAITXK010000087.1 GCA_031284765.1 Candidatus Symbiothrix sp. | reverse complement strand
ATTGCCACAAGTCGTTTTCTTTTTTTTCGAGCATCGAATAGGTTTTCGACTTCATCAGCATTTCTGTCGCCTGATGGAAATCAACATGCTTCGTTTGGATTATTTTTTCTACCAAACCTGGTGTTATACGCCAAAGTATCATCGAAATTTTTTTGTCAGACATAATTGTATTCCTTAAAATTTTAACAAATTATTTGGGCGCTTCCGTGATAAACCAGCATTAGCGTAGTCCTCCATTATCTTGTTTATCTAATTGTATCATATCTCCACAAATTAAAATTCAACAACTGCAAATATACAATATATATTTTACATAGCCAATTTTCAACTTTCAAATAATCATATGGTCGGAGGCAAATAAAAATTATGCTATAAAATTTGGATATCTCCCCCAAAACCCCTAATTTTGTAAAACATTTAGAAAGCACTTAGTAGGAGTTCCGGTCGAACGACCGGAATTCTTTTTATTGCTATTTAAATGAAATACAGGTTAAACCGATAAAAAACAAAAGTATGGCAATCAGCTACATGACAAAAGACGGGTACAACAAATTGTTGGAAGAAGTAAATCAATTAGAATCCGAACAACGCCCCGCAATTACCAAGCAAATCGCCGAAGCTCGCGACAAAGGCGACTTATCCGAAAATGCGGAATATGATGCGGCCAAAGAAGCCCAAGGTATGTTGGAAGCCAAAATTGCGCAACTGAAAGGAATGATTGCGAATGCCCGCCTCATCGATGAAAGCCAAATTAATACCGATTCGGTGCAAATTTTGAATAAAGTGACTATTCGCAACACCAAAAACAATCAGCAACTGGTGTATATGCTGGTGTCGGAAAATGAAACCGATTTGAAAGCGGGGAAAATTGCCGTCAGCACCCCCATCGGAAAAGGATTGCTCGGCAAAAAAGTCGGTGATTTTGCCGAAATTCAGGTGCCGTCAGGTGTGCTTTCGTTTGAAATAATGAATATATCTATATGAGCAGTATTTTCAGCAAAATCGTTGCAGGTGAAATCCCGTCCTGCAAAGTGGCGGAAGACAGCCGTTTCTACGCTTTTTTAGATATTCATCCGGTGGCAGAAGGGCATACCTTAGTCATCCCGAAACAAGAGACGGATTACATTTTCGATTTGGACGATGCCTTGTTGTCCGATATGTTGCTGTTTGCCAAGCGGGTAGCCCGTGCACAACAAAAAGTCATTCCCTGCAAACGGATAGGATTGGCCGTTATCGGTTTAGAGGTACCGCACGCTCACATTCATCTGATTCCGATTACCAACGAATCGGATATGGATTTCAAAAAGCCTAAAAAAAATCTCCCTACGGAAGAACTTCAAGCCATTGCAGCATCCATTGCTGCGGCTTTTGAAGAATAAACCACACGAAATACGATCAAACAAAAATTTATGTATCAATCGGCTTCGTTCAAATACATCCCGCTTTTGCTACTTCTATTCGCCTGTTCCAAACCAGCGGAACAGGAAAATCGAATTACGGTAAGCATCGAACCGCAACGCTATTTCGCCGAACAGTTGACCGATTCTTTGTTTGAAATCATTACCATGGTGCCACCCGGAAGCAGTCCCGAAAGCTACGACCCCACCCCGCAACAAATGACGCAACTCAGCAGGAGCAAAGCCTATTTCGGCATCGGGCCTATCGGATTTGAATTGGCGTGGTTAGACCGATTCAAGCAAAACAATCCAAAGGTTGTTTTTTTCGACAACAGCGAAGGCATTCCCAACATCCATCATCATGCAGACGACCCGCATAGTTGGGCATCGCCCAAAGAAGCCCGCATCATTGTTCAAAACATGTATCAGGCTTTAGTACAAATAGATTCCATGCACACAGAAACCTATCAAGCCAACTTGACCAAACTATTGAAGGAAATAGACACAACCGATCGAATCGTCCAATCCTGTTTAGCACAAACCACCCCAAAAGCATTTATCATTTATCACCCCGCATTAAGCTATTTTGCACGGGACTACGGATTAAAACAATACGCCATCGAAACAGACGGCAAAGAGCCTTCGCCCGAGCAATTGAAGCAATTGGTCGATATAGTCAAGAAAGAGAATATCCGTACGATTTTCATTCAACAGGAATTTAACCGGAACAATGCCGAAATCATTGCGCAGGAAACCGGTTGCCGGTTGGAAATCATCAATCCCCTCGCCTACAATTGGCAGGAAGAGGTGATTCGCATTGCCAAAACCCTGTGCGATGAATAAGATTTTAGTGGACATCGAGCACCTCAGCGCCGGATACAACCGTAACCCGGTATTGAAAGACCTTTCCCTGCAAATCCGCGAACGCGATTTTCTGGGAATCACCGGCCCGAACGGCGGCGGGAAAACCACCTTAGCCAAAGTCATCCTGGGCCTTATCAAACCGACTGCGGGACATATTCGCTTTGCCGATAAGCTCTTGAGAAAACACACAGGCTACATGCCTCAAACCCATCGGATTGATACAAAATTTCCGATTATCGTGGCCGAAGTCATCGCTTCGGGATTAATGGCCGAAAAGCATTTATCATCCACAGAAAAGAAAGCACGAGTGCAGGAAATCCTTACAGAGATGGGATTGGAAAAAGCAGCCGACAAACCCATCGGCGAATTGTCCGGCGGACAGTTGCAACGCACCTTATTGGGACGCGCCATCATCAATCGCCCCGAATTACTGATTCTGGACGAACCCAACTCATACATCGACGCCGCTTTCGAAGCGCATTTTTACCAACTGTTGCAGGAAATGAATCAAGATACAGCCATCGTTCTGATTTCGCACGATATGGACAGCATTCATTCGATGACCAAAAACGTATTAACAATCAACTGAAAAATCAGGGATATGGACAACTTTCTTTTCTCCATCAATGTCGTCGCCCCACTGTTTGTCTTGATGGCAATAGGTTATGTAATACGCAAAATCCGCTTTGTGAACGAAGATTTCTTTGCGCAGTTGAACAAACTGGTGTTCAAATTCTGTCTGCCCTTAATGCTTTTCCAAGACATCCGGCTAACCTACGTCGGCGATTTCTCCAACACCAAACTGATATTCTCGGCGCTCATCGGCACTACGGTAATTATTTTGCTGTCATTTATGATTGTTCCACTCTTGATACGCCGGAAAGGCGCACGGGGAAGCATCATTCAAGGCATTTACCGAAGCAACTTTCTGATTTATGGACTGCCGCTCGCCAAAGGCATGTACGGCAACGAAGCCGTAGCCAAAGTTTCGATGCTGATGTGCATCATGATTCCGTTTTACAATGTAGCCGCCGTCATCATCCTCTCCATTTTCTCGGAAACAAGCACGCACAAAGTCTCGTTCCAAAGCGTATTGTCCGATATTATCACCAATCCCTTGATTCTCGGATGTTTTTTCGGATTAATGGCCGGTCTGACACAGTTTCAACTCCCGCCATTTTTGGACATTCCCTTGTCCCAATTCGCTGCAACCGCCACGCCTTTGGCCTTATTCATGCTGGGAGGCGAATTCAAATTTCGAAGGTTGCGCAACAATATCGTGCCGGTCATCTTTACCACTTTGGCACGTTTGGTCATCGTGCCGGTGATTGCGTTAGCTATATTTATTTACATGGGATTTCGCAATGTGGAACTGGCCGTTTTGCTTTCCATTTTCGCCACGCCCGCAGCAATGGCAGGCTACATCATGGCCAAAAACATGGGCAATGATGGCGAAATGTCCGGTCAAATCGTAGTGTT
>JAITXK010000029.1 GCA_031284765.1 Candidatus Symbiothrix sp. | reverse complement strand
TTTCCGGGAGGCTATACCGAATTGAACCGCTTTCTTTTTGCAAGGCTCGAATATCCGCCTTCGGCTTATAGCCAACGCATACAAGGCAAGGTGTGGTGTTCGTTTATCGTCAATAAAGACGGCTCGGTGTCGGATGTTCGAGTGGAAAAGGGCGTATATATATCGTTAGACCAGGAATCGCTTCGCGTATTGCAGCAACAGCCCGTTTGGATTCCCGGTACGATTCGTGGAGAAAACGTGCGTGTGAAAGTCTATCTACCCATTGTATTTAAATTATAAAACAAAATATGATTACATTTGAAGAAGCATTATCCCTCATTACGCAGAAAACCGGTGACATCCGTTTCCCGAAACAACCTGCTCGTCTGTATGCTCCAATCGCCTATTTATTGGCCTTGAAAGGCAAGAAACTCCGGCCGGCATTGACCTTGTTGGCCTGTAGTTTATATAAGGACGATGTGCGTGTCTCAATCAATATGGCGTTGGCGTGGGAAATCTTCCATAATTTTACTTTGATGCACGACGATGTGATGGATAAGGCCGACCTTCGTCGCGGAGAACCGGCCGTCCATAAAAAATGGAATGAAAATACGGCTATTCTTTCGGGCGATGCAATGTTGATTATGGCCTATAAATATTTGGCCAAATACCCTATATCCTGTTTAAAAGAGTTGTTGGATTTGTTTTCAACTACCGCCACCGAAATTTGCGAGGGACAGGAATACGATATGCAATTCGAAAACCGCCTGGATATCAGGGAGGAAGAATACCTGAATATGATTCGACTGAAAACAGCTGTCTTGTTGGGAGCGTGTTTGAAATCGGGCGCTGTTTTGGGTGGTGCGGAAGCCAAAGATCAGGATTTATTGTACGATTTTGGTATTAATCTGGGCATTGCCTTTCAAATTCAGGACGATATATTGGATGTGTACGGTGATGCGGCTGTTTTCGGAAAAAAAATCGGTGGAGATATTTTGTGCAATAAAAAAACCTACTTGCTGGTCAGCGCCTTGAATTCCAACAATGAAGAGGCGCGGGCCGAACTGCTCTCTTGGTTGCAGGTAAATGATCAACCCGAACAGAAAATAGAAGCGGTTACCAAGTTGTATAACCGTCAGTTATTGAGAGAAAAAGCGCGTAATCAGATGGATAGCTACTATAAAAAAGCCATTCGTTCGTTGAATGAGGTCGATGTGGCGTCCGAAAAAAAGACGGTTCTGATGGAAATTGCCAAAGAATTGATGAATCGCAAAACTTAAAAGTTGAATGAAATGTATTTAGTTGATACACACTCGCATATCTATTCCGAAGAATTTGATGCGGATATTCAGGAAGTCATGCAGCGCGCTTCGGAGGCAGGAGTGCAAAAAATCTGTCTGCCGAATATTGATGTTGCTTCCATCGAACGCCTGCATCGTCTTTGCGACCGTTTTCCATCCATTTGCTTTCCGATGATGGGACTTCATCCCACGGAAGTGGATGCAGATTATCCCCGGCATTTGGCGCTTCTCCGTGCGCAATTCGCTCAAAGAAAGTATATTGCGGTGGGTGAAATCGGTATTGATTTATATTGGGATACTACCTATCAACAACAGCAAATCGAAGCTTTTGAAACGCAATTGCAGTGGTGTATTGACTTGAATCTTCCGGTATCTATTCATGCGCGCAATGCTTTTCCGCAAGTTTTTGAAAGTTTGCGGAAAGTTGGGGCCAATAAGTTACGCGGTATTTTCCACAGTTTCGGAGGGACTCGCGAAGAATTGGAAGAAACATTGAGCTTTCCTCATTTTTTATTGGGAATCAACGGTGTAATTACCTATAAAAAAGCAAATTTTAAAGATTATCTTGCGCTTGCCCCAATCAATCGCATCGTTTTGGAAACGGATGCGCCTTACCTCACGCCGGTCCCTTTTCGGGGAAAGCGGAATGAATCCGCTTATTTGAAGTATGTTGTACAGCATTTGGCAGAAGTGTATGGTGTTTCGGAGGAGACGATTGCGGAGGAAACGGCCAAAAATGCTTGCCAAATGTTTGAAATCTGAATTTTTGTTCGTACCTTCGCACCGCTTTTTTACAGAGGAGAGGTGCTCGAGTGGTTGAAGAGGCACGCCTGGAAAGCGTGTAAACTCCTAAAGGGTTTCACGGGTTCGAATCCCGTCCTCTCCGCAATCAACATTGATTATTAAGCATTTATGAATAAAAGGGACTAAATAAAGGACTAAACGATATTTTCTTCAGGTCTGTAAAATTAAAAATTAAAATTTTAGAATACAGCAGCTACTTTGCGAATTTCGGCAAGTCGTTGTGCAAGTGATTTATCCTTTTTCGCCACTTGCAAGTTGTAGCTTGTTTGCATGCGAAGCAATAATCCGGGACTAACACCAATGGAGGCTTCCAAAAGCAATGCCAAATCGGTTGAAACGGGTCGTTTGCCATTCAAAACTTCATTGAATGCTGTATAATGCAAACCCAACTGTTTTGCCAATGATCTTTGCGATATATGGCGATATTCCAATTCATCTTTCAAAAGTTCGCCCGGATGATACGGGCGAAACGATTCTAATTCGTTTGCTGTTATTTTTGCCATATTGTTTTTATTTATAATGGTTTGTAATATCTGTTAATGAACACAACTCAATGGTGATTTGGTCGTTCGGGCTTGAAATTTCACGAAATTCAAGGCGATATTGGTCATTGATGCGCAAGGAAGAAAATCCGGTTTTATCACCTTTAAGCTTTTCATACCGTAAAGAATTATAAGTGTACAATTCTTCCATACGTTGAATATCAATTAATGCCTTTACGCATTTCAAGTATCCATTTATGATTTGCGGTTGAAAGCGATGTTTTTTATCACTTGTTTTTTCAAATTCATACAACTCACGTAAATACTCCTTTTCAAACTCTACTTTCATATTTGATATTTGTTCGATGCAAAGGTAATGCTAATTTCTATATTCACAAAAAAAGAGAACGTTTTATAGTGATTCAAGGCAAAAAAATAATTCTTTGAAAATAAAGCCTATATAAACCTTGCATAAATAAATATTTCCGGCTATATTAGCACGGTAAGAGCGCATTCTTGAGGATAGTCGCAAACGAAAGGATGATGCCATCGAAGATATTGTCAATGGTTACGTCCTTGAATTCGATTATTTATCTCCTTTCCGTATATAATAATGCGGTGACAAAATATTCACCCCAGCTTCCTTGAATTTATCTTGAATATTTGCCCGCAAATCAGAATAAATAGCACTCATCTGATTGGCATCGGTAATAGGTGCATTGATTTCGTAGTTAACATAAAAATCATTGAACGCGGTTTCATGCACAAAGGGCAACGATTCGGGTACAATACCCGGCGTGTTTTTGGCCGCTTCTATCAGTAATTGATGGATTTGCCGCCAAGGCGTTTCATATCCGCAACTGACTTCCAGATGGATCAACAGGCCACATTGGCGTACCGATTCACTGTAATTTACTGTTTGTGCATTCATGAGGCTGCCGTTGGGAACGGTCACTATCTCATTTTTTATGGTTCGTATCCGGGTAACAATCGGCGTTTTTTCAACGACATTGCCTACTAAATCGTTGTATTTGATTTTGTCGCCGATT
This sequence comes from Candidatus Symbiothrix sp., assembly GCA_031284765.1. Lineage (GTDB taxonomy): Bacteria > Bacteroidota > Bacteroidia > Bacteroidales > Azobacteroidaceae > Azobacteroides. The sequence continues at coordinate 3,322 of JAITXK010000029.1, read as the reverse complement.
TTGAACGGCCGCATATAAGTCAATACAATGCCCGCAATCAAATTGCCAATAGCTGAACTTGAACCGAACGATACAATCAAACCGATAAAGACGGAAATTCCCTGAAAAATACCCGATTGTGCGTTTGGCAAATAAGGATAAATCAACGAAATCATAAAGGCATACAACAGAAAACGGATAATGCTGTGAGTTGGGCCTGCCCAATCGGGATAAAATCCGCGAATCCGCAAATGTCCTGATCCGATTTCTCTCGCCAACGAGCCTAATCCCTTGGTTATGTAATGTATAACCAGCCAGATAAGGGCGATAACAAATAAGTTGGGAATGTAATGGATAATGCTCCAGGCGATCTTTTTAGCCGGTGACAGTATATAGGAGAAAATTTGCAAGGCCAAATTCTCGGTCTGTGGAAAGATACTGAATATAATCGGCAACGTGATAATAAACAAGAGGATAATGACTGCGTAACGTAAAGTATTCGCCAAAAAATAGAAGATTCGTAACTGCCTGTCCACACTCAGAAACTCATATTTTTTCAAGTATAAAGGTTTGAAATATTTGCCTTTCATGTCATGGAGTTTCTTTTTGAGTCTGTAATAGCCGAAATTTACCAAACGAATCAGGATAAACAGCACAACCAGGACGAGGGATAACAATAGAATATGCTTGACTAATGCCATAAAACTGTGTTTTTCTTTCAATAACCGGAGGGTATCTACAATGATAGTGCGGTAGTGCGTAGCCAATTCGTCGCGTGAGCTGTTTGCCCATAAACCGTCCTTATCCGTCAGTGAGATGATGACTTTATCGTTGTACATAATATCTGTCGTGATGTCTTCGGAAATGATATAGACCGAATCAGGCTGCATATTGTACTCCTTTCCCAAATTGACAATCATGTTGCTGATTTGCAGGGCGCGTTTGGTGGGTGATAATCCGCCCCTGTTGGTATAAAGATAAAAGAGTGTATCTGCTTCAACCACAACAGGTATGCCTTGCGTGATTGTTCGTAATGAATCGACAAGTTGTTTTTGGTGAAGTAGTTTGACCGAATCGGCGGTATAAACCAACAATTTCATTTGCTCTACTTCCATTCGCAGGTTTTGCTCGTTCAAACGGCTGTCAGCCAATTGATGTTGAATGGTTTGCAGTTGGGATGTATCAGACGATTCATTTACGGCTTGAATGGAATCGGAAAGGTCATCAAGAAACTGACTTAAACTTGATTGAGATACAGCCGGTTGCATGGGAGCAAACAGCCAAACCAAACACAGAAAACAAATGCGATTTTGTTGTTTCATTATTTTTTCCTCCTTGCCTTGGCATCGGTAATCAACTTACGCAAATGGTCGATGAGTTTTTTCGTTGGCAGTTCCCGCAAAAATGATTCGATGTGCCGTTTCTTTTTATCCTCAAAAATATCTTCAAAATCAATCAAAATACCGGTTTCTTCCACTGCGCCGAAATCTTTATTGATGGCGGTTCCAAACACGCGCATGCTCGGCGACAAATTCATATAGGCGCTCACCAGGGGCGGAATATTAAAGCCGCATTTCCGGACTTCCGTGTTCAAAGTTTTATAATCTTCTTTATAGGTATGTTTATCAAACAGTTGTGACAAACGATTGCAATCCGCATGGGTTACCAACGGATAAATAGGCGTAATTAAAGCCTGATTATCTTTGAAATATTTATCGAGAAAAAACAAAATCATGTTGCGGGCATCGGGATTGTAATTGTTGTACATTGTCATCTTTCCAAAAAAATAACGGAAATCAGGGTCAATAACCGACAATGCGCCCAATCCGTCCCACAAATTATCCAGTGCAAACAGGCTTTTGGCGCCGAATTTGCTGGATTGATACTCCAACGAAACGAATGAACGTCCCAATTCTACCATCTGCATCAAATAGGTATCAATAAACTTTTGTGAAAAATGGAACAATTCGCAAGTCGCGATATTATTCGGTTGTCCATTGGCATCAAACGTGATTTCATTGCCGCAACGGAAGCGATAAGCGCCCAGAATTTCTTCTTCTTGCGGGTCCCAGACAATCAGTTGCCGGTAGGGCTTTTCCATCGTGTCAAATTCATCAATATCTACCGATTTTCCTGTTCCGCCACCGTAATACCGGAAAGCAATTTCGCGTAAACGGCCGACTTCGAGCATCAAATTTGGTGCATTCCGGGCAGTAAACAAATAAATTTCGTTGCCCGATTTATTGGTTTTTCGAAAAAGCTTGTCTTCCGTTAATTCGGATTTGAGTATCGCTCTGTCGATTTTAGGAATAATTTCTTCCATTTGTGATAGTATATGTGTTATTCAATTCTATGATATACTTGTTTTTCTACCTCTTTTGCCCATTGTGACGGGGTTTTAGAGTCATCAAATGTTTGCCACGGAATCGGTTGCCCGAAATGAACGGTAAATGACGAACCGCGCGCCTTAAACATTTCACGGGGCAAAAGTAACATTTCTATGTTGATTTTCAAGCCAATTTGTTTACGAAAATTAGCTAAACGGTAAAAAAAATTAGAATTTTTAGCTTCGAAATACACAGGAACCACATCGCGTTGATATTCCACCGCCTTGGTAATAAACATTTTCTTCCATTCGGAATCATGAATCACCCCTTTGGTCTTTCGAGAACAAAGGCCGGATGGAAAGGTAATTATCTGATTATCGGAAGCTAATGCCTCATTCAAAAGGGCAACCGCTCCTTTGGCTTGCGCTCCGTGTTTATTAATCGGGATAAAAATATCTTTCAGCGGCTCGAGAAAGTACAGAATATCGTTAACCAGATAGCGAATTTGTCCCTGATAATGCTTGCCGAGTACGGCAGACAAACAGATTCCATCCAATCCGCCCAAGGGATGATTGGAGGCAAAGATGCAGCGGCGATGCTTGTTGGGCAGATTTTCTGTCCCTTTCAAGTGCATCGTGATGCGGAAATTCAGAAGCGTATTTTCCATAAAAGGAACGCCGGTCAGCCCTTCATTTTGCTTTAATGTTTGATTAATCAAATCCTGACAAATCAATTTGGCAAAGAGTTTGATTGTCCATTTTGGAATTTTCCGGTATAACTTCGGAGCTTTCGATTGCAGAATTTCTGCTACATCTATATGAAAATTGCCTTCCATCGGTTTCTTAACTTTGTTTCAAAAGATAGCTGAGAGCGAGTGTGCCGTAAACGTTATACATTTTGAACGGCATTCCGGTAAACGACGAGGGGAAAACGGAAGTCAATCCCCATGCTAATTGCCCGCGCAAGGCCAGGCGTTGGGACAAATTCCATTCGGCGGCGGCCAATAATCCGCCGTC
>JAITXK010000188.1 GCA_031284765.1 Candidatus Symbiothrix sp. | reverse complement strand
TCTTATTTATGAAAAAGAAAAATTAGAGCGAAAGACGGGACTCGAACCCGCGACCCCGACCTTGGCAAGGTCGTGCTCTACCAACTGAGCTACTTTCGCGTTTTGCGACTGCAAAGATAATACCTATTTCTTTTTATCCAAATTTTTTCAGTATGAATTTGTCAGAAAGATTGCATTTCGCATAACCGTGTATAATATCCGTTCAGCGCCAAGAGTTCGTTGTGTGTGCCTCTTTCCACAATTTTGCTTTCATGCATCACACAAATCAAGTCGGCATTTTTGATGGTAGAGAGGCGGTGGGCTATGACAATCGTTGTCCGGCTGACCATCAGTTTTTCCAAAGCGTCTTGTACCAAGCGTTCCGATTCGGTGTCTAATGCCGAAGTGGCTTCGTCCAAAATCAGAATCGGCGGATTTTTCAAGACTGCCCGCGCAATGCTAATGCGCTGCCGCTGTCCGCCGGAAAGTTTGCATCCGCGGTCGCCGATATTGGTGTCAAACCCGTTTTCCGAAGTAATGATAAATTCGTAGGCATCGGCGATTTTCGCCGCTTCAATTACTTGTTCCATCGTGGCTTGTCTTACACCAAACACTATATTATTGAAGAATGTATCGTTAAACAAGATTGCTTCCTGATTTACTATTCCCATCAGGGAACGGACATCACGCACTTGGGTGTCGCGAATATCCACGCCGTCAATGGTGATTTTCCCTTCTTGTACATCATAGAAACGGGGCAATAAATCGGCTAAAGTTGATTTTCCCGAACCCGATTGTCCAACCAAAGCCACCGTTTTGCCTTTGGGGATTTCTAAATTCACCTCTTGTATTACCCAGTTTTCCCGATACTTGAACCAGATATTTTCGTACACAATTTTATCTTCAAACGAAATCGGTTTCGGATTTACCGGATCCACAATGGTGTTTTCGGCTTTCAGGATTTTATCAATCCGGTCCATCGAAGCCAATCCTTTTTGAATGGAATAGACCGATTTAGTCAAATCCTTTGCGGGTTGAATCAGCATATAAAATATGGTGAGATAGAATATAAAACCGGCCGCATCAATTGAAGCATTTTCCGACAAGATAAGCGAGCCTCCGTACCAAAGGACAATGGCAACGGTTATCGTTCCCAACAATTCGCTCATGGGATGCGCCAACTGCTGACGGCGAAAAATCCGCTGGGTAGTATTCCGGAAAGCGTTATTGCCTTTGTAAAACCGTTCGGAAATTTTATCTTCGGCATTAAACGCTTTGATAATCCGCAAACCGCTGAGCGTTTCTTCTATTTGCGACATCAATTGTCCCCATTGCCGTTGTCCCAGAGCCGATTTCTTTTTCAATTTTTTTCCGACTTGACCCATGATGTATCCGGCAATCGGCAACATAACCATCACAAAAAGCGTTAGTTGCCAGCTGAGAAAGAACATGCCCGTCACATAAATGATGATTTGGATCGGATTCTTGAACAGCATATCCAAGGAACTCATAACCGAATTTTCAATTTCGTTCACATCGCCTGAAACACGCGCCAAAATATCACCTTTACGCTCTTCAGAGAAAAAAGCAAGGGGTAGCAAAAGTATTTTATCGTTAATTTTATTCCGAAGGTCGCGAACAACGCCTGTTCGAAGCGGTATCATAAAATAGAACGAAAAATACATGGCAGCCGTCCGCAAGATAGTTGTAGCGATTAGAAATATTCCTAAAAGTATCAAAACAGAATTTTCGCCATACGATTGAATGATTTCCGTGGTGAAAAAATAAAAATTATTCGTCAGCACCGCGCCCATTTCCTTCCACGAACCGGCTGAGAAAACATTGAGGCTAAAGGCCTGATAACCGGTATAAACGGCGTCGTTGGTCTTGAACAAAATGTTCAAAATCGGAATGATACTGGTAAAAGACACAAGGACTAATACCGACGACAATATTGTCATGAAAATACTACTCCCTAAATATTTTTTATAAGGAGAAACTAATCTTTTGAGTAATTGGAAAAAATCTTTCATTGAACTGTATGCCTAAAAAGGTTGTATATGCAATTTTGGCAAAGGTAAGAATTTTTTTTAGAAACTTTGCAGTTTAATATTTTAATAACTACCTTTGTCCCATTGCAATTTTAATTTTTATAAACATGAAAAAAATTATTTTTTCTTTGATTTTAGCAATTGGCAGCATTTGCCTGGTTAATGCACAAGACAATGCCATTGGTCTTCGTTTGGGGTATTCAGCAGAAGCATCGTTCCAACATGCCTTAAGTTCGGCAAATCGTTTAGAAGCAGATTTGGGCTTGAATTTTGGCAAGGATAATGGCTTGAATCTGTCGGGAACTTATCAATGGGTATGGGATTTGTCAGCCTTGTCGCAAGGATTTAACTGGTACGCTGGTGTAGGTGCCGGATTAGGCATTTGGGACAAAGAGTTTGCCCTTGGGGTAATTGGTCAAGTGGGTATTGAATACCATTTCGATATACCCTTGCAAGTTTCGTTAGACTATCGCCCCGGTATTTGGTTTATCCCTGACGTTGCCGGCCCCGGAGGCGAAATTGCTTTAGGTGTAAGATATAAATTCTAATAAAGGAAAGTAAAACTGAGAAAAAACAGTTGTTGATAATCATCGACAACTGTTTTTTTTTTATTTTTCCCGCATAAAAATGTGAATCGGCGTACCTGTCAGATTCCAATTCTTTCGAATCTGATTTTCCAAAAACCGTTTGTAAGGCTCTTTTACCCATTGAGGAAGGTTGCAGAAAAACACAAAACTCGGAATGGCCGTATTCGGCAACTGGGTAATGTATTTGATTTTTACTACTTTGCCTTTATTCGTGGGAGGCGGTGTACG
>JAITXK010000173.1 GCA_031284765.1 Candidatus Symbiothrix sp. | reverse complement strand
GCATATAGCTTGTATGCCTGCTGAATTTTTTCAGTATGAGAGGCTATTTGTTTCTTAATGATGGTCTGTTGAAAAATGCTCATATCACTTTAGAATAAGATTTATTTTAACGACCTTTAATCTGTTTATCTCTTTCATATTGAAATCATTGATGTGCTATACAAAGGTATTGATTTCTATCCAATTTTCATCATTGGATTAAATATTTCTTCTCAAATTCTGCTTCTGATAAGTAAAATACCCACTCCGGATGTGTTTCTTCCAATCTAAATTTGAAATGATACCTTGAACAAAAAAGTTCGCCAAACTCATCATAAGTTTAGCGAACTTTTTTGTGGACCTGGAGGGATTCGAACCCTCGTCCAAACGAGGAATTAACTTGCTTTCTACATGCTTATCCTTACTTTATTTTTCGACCCGGCACAAGACTAAGGCCACCAATGCCGGGCTTATTCCCTTAATTTCATCTGAAACACAGGACTTTTTTCAGACTATCTCCGATATTACTGCACTACCTTGGTCGGTTAGCTTCGAAGCCAGAGCTCCGGGTAATGTCTCGTTCCAACTCCTTGAGCCGGAATAAAGCTTGAAATCTACTATACTTCGATTAAGCAGCGAGAGCGTAAGAATTTTCGCCAATTAATTTTTATCATCCGTGATTAAAGTGTCGGACAACGACACACTGCATGCTTACAAACCACTTCTGCCCGCTGTCAAAACCGGTCAAGCCCATATTTTAGAGATTCAGGCATTATCAAAGCGCCTTGATTTCCGTCAAAACCGCATTGGTTTTGCGAACGGCATCCGCACTTTTTTCAAACAATGCTTGTTCTTCTGCATTCAGTTTCAAATCAACAATTGTTTCCACACCGTTGCGGCCAATGATTGCCGGAACGCCGATGCAAATGTCTTTTTGTCCGTATTCGCCTTCTAAATAAACGCAAGACGGAATCAGACGTTTGTAATTTTTTACGATGGATTCTACCACGTATGCGCCTGCGGCTCCCGGAGCGTACCACGCGGAAGTTCCCAACAAACCGGTCAAAGTTGCACCTCCAACCATGGTATCGGCGGCTACTTTATCCAAAGTTTCTGCATTCAATAATGCGGAAACAGGAGTGCCGTTGTAGGTTGCCAAACGTTTCAAAGGAATCATGGTGGTGTCGCCGTGCCCGCCGATAACCAAGCCTTCTACTTCCGATGCGTTGGCTTTCAACGCGGTGGTCAGATAATATTTGAAGCGCGAACTGTCCAATGCGCCGCCCATGCCGATTACTTTGTTTTTCGGAAGACCGGTTGCTTTTAAAGTCAAATACGTCATTGTATCCATCGGGTTGGAGATGATGACGAAAACGGCATCCGGAGAATATGTTAAACATTGGGAAACAACGCTTTTCACGATGTTGGCGTTGGTGCCTATCAGTTCTTCGCGCGTCATGCCCGGTTTGCGGGGAATACCCGAAGTTACTACAATTACATCGGAATTGGCCGTTGCACTGTAATCATTGGTAATGCCGATGATTTGAGTTTCAAAACCCAAGGTTTGAGCGGTTTGCAACATGTCCATGGCTTTGCCTTCAGCCACACCTTCTTTGACGTCTAACATCACTACGGTATCGGCTATTTTATTGAATGCCAATACATTTGCACAGGTTGCTCCTACGTTTCCTGCTCCTATTACGGTTACTTTTGCCATATTAAAATTATATTGTTTGTTTATAAAATTCCAAACGGGAATGCAAAAATACGGTTTTTTTTGCAAAGTTGTTGCTACTGTTGCATTTTTTTCTAAAATCTGTTGGCTGAAGCCAACGACAATGTTTCATCATAAATTATCATTTTAGAACTTACAAGTCTTCAGGTTTTTATCAACCAATATACCGTCCAGCGCTTTCAACTCAAACTTTATATTCTTCTTTGCTTTCAATTGGATAATAAATAAATTGAGCGAGCCGTCCAGCGCTTTTTTGTTCCCGATGTTCACAAACGTTGGATACAAGGCTTTCACACCGTTTGTATGCAACCGGTCGTAAGTCAGATTTTCCATTTCCTTCATGTTTTGTGTTTGGATGCCCACAAATTCAAAGTCCTGCGGATTGTAAGGCAAGGCAAAACTGAGGGCATTGACGGAAAGTAAATTCATTCCTTTGACCTGAATTTCAACGACTTCATCTTTGTTGTACGCGCGTTTGGCGGTACTTATTGCAATGTTTCCGGCAAGCTTTTCCCCAGGTGTGAATTTCACTCCGCCATCCAGTTGAGTGGTGACAACAGAAATGTCATAAGCATCAATCAAATCGTTTTTGTTGATGTCGCCGTTGCTGATGTAGCCCTCGAAATCGGCATCACCTTTGCGCAAACCGGTGTAGTTGGTGTAAGACGTTAAGTCGTTTTTGTCAATCAAACCATCGTTGTTGATGTCGCCCGGAAGATAGCTTTCCGTTCCGGGAACCTTGAAGACATACAATTCGCGACCTGAACCGAATTTTGCAACCGATTCTGCAATAGACAGTTTAATATAACGCGCTTTCGGCTGTCCTGCAAAAGGAAAGACTTTCACCGTGTCGTTTTTCGCCCATTCAAAAGCACCCGCTTCCGTCCAGTTTTCCTTGTTCGTGCTGTAATAAACGGCACCTTTCAGGAGCGTGCCGTTGCCGGCGCCTTCGCGAGGCAAATAATGGAATTTATCCAACTGATTGATGGTTTTCAAGTCCATAATCAGGTCGAAAGGAACGGCAATCGTATCCCATTTCGTATGCCACAAACTGCTTTCATCGAAATCGAACAATTTTCGGATGCCTGTACTGCCCTGATTTGCAACCGTCGTTTCACCTGCAATTCCCTGAATAGCAAACTCTAATGGATTGGCTTTGGTGGTTGCGTCAAAGGCTGCCCAGTTGGAATAATTGCTGTCTTTTACCGAGCGAATTTGGAATGAATAAGTCGTTTCCGGAGTTAATCCATCGAATAGCAAGTGGGTATTCTTAATGGTTGTATAGCGCAAATTATTGAATTCTATTTCATAATAATCCACATTTTCAACCTTCTCCCAAGTGGGTTTCAGGGTATATGCACCCGTGTTTTCACCGGTAATTTGTGCGTGAAGCGGGGCAGTCAATGCGCCTATTTTGGGAATGTATTTGGCCATTTGGCCAAATACGAAATCTTTGATATTCAAAGTGATTGCGTTTGCTGTAGTATTGGTCGAAGCCAATTTCACCCAAACTTGCGGGTTTTTCGTAATCACTTCTTTTTCAAATTCGCTACCTTTGGTGGCAAACCGGTTCAAATTGGGAGCGGCATCATAAAAATAAACGTTTGTCTGTTTGGCAAAGGCCTCCAGCGAAGCCACTTCCGTGATTTTCACTTTGGCTTTGCCGATTTGGGCGGTTACGGCGGCCGGTTTTCCGGTTACATTGATTCGAAATTCGGTGGCTTTCTCTTTCACGAAGCCATTAAAGTCGCCTTGGGTGGGATTGACGGTAATGGTTACGTCATTCCGCTTGCTGACATTGGATTCGATAAGCGTTGTAACTCCCTTTCCCTGACGGTATTCCTCGGTTATGCCATCGTCATCGTATTCTGTAAACGAACTGTAGCCATACGGATAAATTTCGTAGATGCGGAGGTTTTTATTGATTCCGGCAACGTTATTGTTCGGGTTTGCCATCGGAATAATCGCACCGCTTTTCACAAATACCGGAAGTTTCCAGAGCGGCGCAGCAAAGTTATTCAACACACAGTTGCCCGGATAGGTTTCGCCTGAAAAGTAGTCAATCCAAACACCTTCGGGGAGGTAGATGCCGTCGCGAATGTCGTTGCCCTGCTCATCCGGTTGGGTTGCTTGATAAATGGGTGCAACCAGAAAGTTCGAACCATAGAGAAACTGGTATTGAGTTGATTTGCCCCAAGTGTAGGCGTTGGGATATTCGAGAAACAGGGCGCGAATCATCGGCAAACCGTTGACTGCTTCTTTCGCAAGGCTATAAGTATAAGGTATCAACTCCGATTTGAGTTTCAAATACCAGCGGTTGATGGAAGTTGCCGGTTCGCCCAAAGCCTGAGGATATTTCTCGTTGGCGCCCCATCCATCCATATTCAACTGCATGGGAGTAAAGGTTTTCCATTGAAAGTCGCGCGTGTTCACGACCGGATTTTTGCCGCCGAAGATGCCGTCCATATCGGACGAGATATTGGGATTTCCCGACAGTCCCGAACCGATGTAGGTCGGGATATGGAAACGGATATATTCCCACACGCCGCCCGTTTGGTCGCCCGACCAAATGCCGGCATAGCGTTGCGTTCCCGCCCAACCATCGAGGGAGATGATGAACGGACGTGCATGATTTCCATAATACGTCATGATTTGCGCCACATCCGTGATGCCGTTCAAGCCGAAAGAATAGCCTGCACCGACCCATGCCACGTCCGTTTTCAATACGCGAACGCCTGCGTCACGCACTTCTTTCACAATATCGCGTTGCAACAAGGCGCTGATTTCGGGTTTCGGATGCAAGTCGGATTGTGTCCACAACCCAATCTCCACGCCGTTTTGATGGGCATAGTCCGCCAAGTTTTTCAGATTCTGAATATTGCCTTCCAGCGTTTCCGTTTGCCCGTAGCCGGCGCCGTAGCCATCGTTGGGCAAAATCCAGCCGAGGGGCATATCGTTGTTTTTGTAGCGGTCAATCACGGCGCGGGCAGAGAACTGGTAGTTGTTCTTTTCACCGTTCAGCGATTCCTTGATTCCGTCGTTGTCTTTTTGGCTTTCCTTGTAGCGTTTGCCGTCTTCAAAGAGAATACCTTTCTCGTCTTCTTTCCAAAAATCGCGGTTGTAGGCGTTGAGGTGTCCTTGATAGAATCCGAATTTAGGTAATAAAACGGGATTGCCGGTCAGTTGATAATAATCGTTCAGAAGGGCAGCAGCACCGTTGTTTATCATGAAAAACACATCCAGATAATCGGTTTCGTGAGAGAGTTTCACGACGCCTTTTTCTTTGGCTCCAAAACTATACTGTCCTTTTTTGAATGTGTGCCACATCACCGCGTAGCCCTTGGTTGACCAGTAATAGGGTGCCGGGGAGGCCACTCCGCCATCCGTCCAACTGTTTTGGTTCTCGATGGCAATCGTCTTGCCTTTGTGCGAGAATCGTCCGTTTTGCACACCGCCTCCGTAAAAGTATTCCTGTGGATGTTCTTTGAGGGTCAGCGTTACCTTCCCGTTTTCAAAAGCGATGGGTTCAATTTCTTCCACAACAACGGTATGGGTCGCTAAATCCATGACTTTCAGGAGTGAAGTGTTCTTGTCTATCAACAGAATCATCGTTCCGGTAGTAATGGAAATCCGGTTGTTTTGGTCGCTGACTTCCAACTTGGAAACGGTCTTCCGGGGCTTGTCGGTGAGTATTTTGGCCGGTGGAACGGCTTTCGGGTCACCCAATATTTCCCCTGAATTATTTTGGAAAAGGCGGAAGATATTGTCGCCGTAGAAATCGAAGGTCATCCCCTTGTTGCCGGGAAGCAGCAATTCGATGGCGCTTGGATTAATCTTTTTAGCACTGATAATGGACTGATTTTGTGCGGTTGCAACGACAGGAGAACATAGATATACGAATAGGCAGATAAATGAAAAGAACTGTTTCATGTTTTTTTAATGCGTTTAATTGAACTGCAAAGTTACGATTCCTTTTATTATTTGCCAAATACTCAATTGAGGTGCTGGCCGAGCAAGGG
>JAITXK010000142.1 GCA_031284765.1 Candidatus Symbiothrix sp. | reverse complement strand
AAAAAGAAGCTGTGCTTTCTGTTTTATCCGTGTTCAAATCTACTTGTTAGACACCCTCCCGCTCCAATTCCAACAATCTGCTTTTTACTTCCAAACCATAAGCATACCCGCCCAAACCGCCATTAGCATTAATTACCCGATGACAAGGCACAATAATCGCAATCGGATTTCTGCCGTTGGCTGAACCCACCGCCCGGCAAGCCTTCGGATTACCGACCGCCTGAGCCAATTGCGCATAACTAATCGTCTGCCCGAAAGGAATGAGTTGCAATTCCTTCCACACTTTTTGTTGAAAAGCCGTCCCTTCGAAAGCAAGGGGAAGTTCAAAAACACTGCGCTTTCCCGCAAAATATTCGTCCAACTGTTTACACGTTTCCTGAAGAAGCGGGCGGACAGGCCTTTCAACAGAAGCTTTTTCATTACTGAACTGCAAGGAAGTCAAAGCCCCCTCTTCTACACCAATCGCCAAACAACCAACCGGAGATTGATAATAATGTATTTCCTTCATTCTTTTCATTTTTTTATTATCTTCATTTCTTTCATTACTTCATTACCTTCATTTTATAATACTCCCACCGCTCCAACACAGCCTGCACATAATTGACAGTTTCCGCCGCCCTGAAATATCCCTGTTTGCAAACCGGGTCGTTATAATATTCCGGCAGGCTTTTCAGTTTGAGATATTCTTCCACATTATCGCTCCAAACCGCCGGATTTTTGCCGTGAGTCTTTGCCAATGCCTGTGCATCGTAAATATGTCCCGACCCCGCATTATAGGCCGCCAAAATAAATTTAATCCGTTCATTTTCGTCTTGCACGGAAGAAAAAGAACGATTCAGCCGCTTGATTAACAGCACGGCAGTCCGGATACTTGATTCCGGATAAATCAGACTATCGGACGACAAGCCGAATATTTCTGCCGTCCTCGGCATCAATCCCATCAATCCCGTTGCACCCGCCCACGATACACGGTCGGTGTAAAACTTGGATTCCTGAAAAGCGATTGAAGCCAGCAACCGCCAATCCCAATGAATGACTGATGCCTGTTTTTTGAAAAAAACATCGTAAGGTGAGATTTGAGTGGGACTCATAAGCGGCGCCGGTTCATCTCCCGGCATTTTGCTCATCTCGAAGTATCGTTTGATAATGCCTTTATAACGAGGCGTATTTTGAGTTTCCTCAAACCATGTATCAATCGCCGCCGCCAATGCGGGAGTCGATTGCTTGACCGCCCATGACGAAGGTTGCGGATGACTGATGGTTAAGTTTATATTGAGATTATGAAAATACGTCTTGTTCAACTTGGCCATATCCCAATCGCTGACCGTATAAGTAATTTCTCCCTTGGACACCATTTCAATCAAATCTTCGACCGATATCGTATCTTTATCAATCGTACGAATGTGGATTCCACCGCCCAACTCGTTATTCAAATGGTTTAAACGATGGTAGTATTTGCTGTCATGAATCACAAAAATTTCTTTTCCAATCAAATCGGTAACATCGCGCAGGAGCGTGCCCCGATTGGCACATTGAATCAACACTTGCCGGTTGATGCTTTTGCTCCCGCAATACAGCAGGTTTTCCTTTCCTTCATTGGTTATCGGGATGTTGCAGGCAATGACATCGCCTTCGCCGTTGAGCAGCATTTGGGTCAGTTTGGTTTCGTTTTCCGCTAATTTAATCTGCAATTTCAATTGATGACTGTCGGCAAAATCGCGCAGCAATTCGTATTCATAGCCTTTGGGTTCGCCCTTGTACATGAAATAGGTCATCGAACCGGACAAAGTCAGCACGCGCAATTCACCCTCCTCCTTTATTTCAGGAAAATCTCTTTCCGATACGCGGTCTGTCTTTTTACAAACGGTGAATAAACAGAAAGACACCACCAAAAGAATCCAAAAGAAGCGTTTATTTCGCTTTAAACCATCGTAAACCATACAACACAATATGAAACAGCGACAAAAGTACTAAAAGATTTGTAAATAGACTCCAATTCTCCCAACCGATAGATGCTTGATGAATGCCGGTAAACACCAAAAGAACAATGGCAGCGCCTAATCCGATGGCAGATAAAAATTTGGGGTCTTTCGAGGCGCCTAATTTACTGTGCTTTGAGCCGTAGAAAACATAAATATTGTGCCCGAGCATCATCCAGAGAATCAAACGAATCCAGGTATCGAAAGGCAAAAAAACCATCATAAATAAACAGGTAACCACTCCCAATATCGGTATATAAGGCAACCAAGGCGTTTTGAAGGCGCGGGGAGCATCGGGCATCTTTTTCCGCATGACCAAAATACCGATGCAAACAATACTGAAAGCCAGCAATGTGCCGATACTCGTCAATTCTCCCGTCACAGTTGCGGGCACAAACATCGCCAACAAGCTAATCATCAGCAGAAACAACAAATTGCTTTTGTAGGGAGTGCGGTATTTTCCATGCACATCGGAAAACAGTTTCGGCAACAATCCGTCACGGCTTACCGAATAAAAAATTCGGCTTTGACCCATCAACATCACCAGAATCACGGATGAATATCCGGCCAGAATAGCCAGAATAATCGCTTTATTCAACCACGGATAAGCGGGTTGTATCGTCCCGTCGGGCAAAACCGTTCCCATGTGGTCGATAGCGGTGGCGACCGGCGCAATGCCATCTTTCCCTTGAAAAGCGGTATAATGCGTCACACCCGTCATCACATGTGCAAACAACACGTACAAAACAACACAAATAATCAACGAACCCAGAATGCCAATCGGCATGTCCCGTTGGGGATTTTTCGTTTCCTGAGCCGCCGTACTGACCGCATCGAACCCAATATACGCAAAAAAGACCACCGCCGCCGCCCGGATAATGCCACTGAAGCCAAAGTGTCCCCAATCGCCTGTATTTTCCGGAATATAAGGGATATAATTATCGGATTGAATGAATCTCCATCCTAAAAAGATGAAAATCAGCACGATTAATACTTTTAATGCAACGATAATAGCATTGAACAAAGAACTGCCTTCCGTTCCTCTGATTAACAACAAGCTCATGCAGATGACAATAAAGGCGGCGGGCAAATTTGCAATTCCGCCTTCCCACGGACAAAGCGTAAGTTCGACCGGTAGATGAATCTGAAAACTTTCCAATAACTTAACCGCATACCGGCTCCAACTGATGCTGACCATCGAGGACGCCACCGAATACTCCAACACCAAATCCCAACCGATAACCCAAGCGATAAATTCGCCCAAAGTGGCATACGAATAGGTATAGGCGCTTCCAGCGACCGGCAACATCGAAGCAAATTCGGCGTAGCAGAGTCCCGCAAAACAGCAACCGGCCGCCGCCACCAAAAACGAAATAGTAATCGCCGGGCCGGCGAAATTGCCCGCCGCTATGCCCGTAATCGAAAATAATCCGGCGCCTATGATTGCGCCCAAACCTAAGGCTATCAATTTATATGGCCCTAAAGTCTTTTTTAATGTTTGATTGCCCTCTTCTGCCGATTCGGACAGGAGGAGATGCAAGGGTTTTCTTTGAAAAATTGACATTGTGTTATGCGTGTTAGAATTTCAACAACAAAGATACAGGATAAAAATGATATTCCATGCAGATGGATAAAAAACAATTCATGAAATATAAAATCATCATTTGCAAATTCCAATAATTCTCTCTACTTTTGCTCCCTGATTTATCGGACATTAAACAAATCACTGTAAAACGATGTTGTTTTCTTGTGGATGATACATTTAGATATATTTTCATGGTATGAAATTAAACGTACTTACGGCGATTTCCCCCGTTGATGGCAGGTATCGCAACAAAACGGCAAACCTTGCAAGCTATTTCTCCGAATATGCCCTGATTCGTTATCGGGTATTGGTCGAAATTGAATATTTTATTTCGTTGTGTGAACTCCCGATTCCGCAATTGCAGGCATTGAATCCTCCGGAAACCTTGGAATCGTTGCGGGATATTTATCGCTTCTTTACCTTGGAAGATGCCGAAAGCATCAAAGAAATTGAATCTACCACCAATCACGATGTGAAAGCCGTTGAATATTTCATCAAGAAAAAATTCGATGCGCTGAATTTGGACAAGTATAAAGAGTTTATCCATTTCGGTTTAACTTCCCAAGACATCAACAATACTTCCGTTCCTTTATCCATACTGGAAGCATTAGAGCATGAATATCTACCTCTGTTATTGCAGATTATCAATACGCTGAAACAATATGCCGGCGAGTGGGCGGACATTCCCATGTTGGCCAAAACGCATGGACAACCGGCCTCCCCAACCCGGTTGGGAAAAGAAGTTCAGGTGTTTGTCAGCCGTTTGGAACAACAAGTCAAATTGCTGAAAATCACGCCTGTATCCGCGAAATTCGGTGGAGCAACCGGCAATTTCAACGCGCATGCTTTGGCATATCCCAACATCGACTGGAAGCAATTCGGCAATACATTTGTCGGCGAAAAATTAGGCCTGATTCGCGAGGAATATACCACCCAAATTTCCAATTATGATAATTTGGCCGCTTTATTCGACGCCATGAAGCGCATCAACACGATTCTCCTGGATTTGTCGAAAGATTTCTGGCAATATATTTCCATGGAATATTTCAAGCAAAAAATAAAAGACGGCGAAATCGGCTCTTCGGCCATGCCTCACAAAGTCAATCCGATTGATTTTGAAAACGCAGAAGGTAATTTAGGCATTGCCAACGCCTTGTTGGAACATTTATCCGCTAAACTGCCCATCTCCCGTTTGCAACGCGATTTGACTGATTCAACTGTTTTACGAAATGTTGGCATGCCTTTTGCACATATTTTTATATCTTTGCACAGTTTACAAAAAGGCTTGGGTAAATTATTGTTGAATAAAGAAGCTATTGAAAGAGATTTGGATAAAGCTTGGGCTGTAGTCGCCGAAGGCATTCAAACCATTTTGCGAAGAGAAGGTTATCCGAAGCCATACGAAGCTTTGAAAGCCTTGACTCGAACCAATGAACCCATTACGGAACAATCCATTAAGGCATTTGTTGACACATTAGATATAAACGACACAATCAAAAAAGAATTAAAAGATATTTCACCTAAAAATTACACAGGTATATAATCAAATTAAAAAAACGCAATGATTACAGAAGATTGGAAGCCCCGCTACAATGACGGGCAAAATGGTGATGGTCAAAATCGTGAGAGAAGGCCATACAATTTAAACCGTTCTAACTACGGAAATCAAGGAACAAGCTACGGGAGAACAGACAACCGAAGCAGTTACAACCGGCCAACCGGCACGGGAGGCTATGACCGCAGAGACGATGGCGGTTATCGTCCCAAACCAAGCTATAACAGGGAAAGCGGCTATAACAGTCATTCCAATACCGGGAACTACGACCGTTCAGGAAGTTACAATCGCTCCAACAGCTACAATCGTCCAAACGATGGCGGCGATCGTCCACAACGCAGTTACGACAATTCTTCGGATTATCAAAACGGCGGAGAGAAAAAACGGCGGCTGAGAGTAGGCGAAATCGCTACCCCGGCAAGAAGTTCAAACTACGGTGACCGTCCGTACCAACCACGTTCGCAAGGTGACAGGTATCAGCAGCGCCCGCAAGGTGGAGGCTACAACAATTATCAGAGAAACAACGACAGAGACGGCGGCGGTTACAATCCGAATGCGAAATACGGCTTGCAAAAGCAATTGAAATACCGCGAAGAACATTTTGATCCCAACGAACCGATTCGTTTGAATAAATATTTGGCGAATGCCGGCGTTTGTTCACGCCGTGAGGCTGATGAGTTTATCAAGGCGGGCTTGGTAAAAGTCAATGGCGAAGTGGTTGCCGAAGTGGGCACGAAAGTAAAACGCGCCGATTTGATCATGTTTCACGATGAACCCATCAAATTGGAACACAAAATTTATCTTTTACTAAATAAACCGCGCAATTGCGTGACTACCGCAGATGACCCGCAGGAACGATTGACGGTTATGGATTTGGTAAAAACCGCTTGTCAAGAACGCATTTTTCCGGTAGGACGGTTAGACCGCAATACCACCGGCGTTTTATTGCTGACCAACGATGGCGATTTGTCCTCCAAACTGACTCATCCCAAATTCCTGAAAAAGAAAATTTACCACGTTTGGTTGGATAAAAACGTGGCAGAAGAAGATATGCAAAAATTAGCCGATGGAATAGATTTGGAAGATGGAGAAATCCATGCCGATGCCATCAGCTATGTCAACGATGAAGAAAAAGACCAGGTGGGTATTGAAATTCATTCGGGCAAAAACCGCATCGTTCGTCGTATGTTCGAACGTTTAGGTTATCATGTGATGAAATTAGACCGTGTCTATTTTGCCGGACTGACCAAGAAGAATTTGAAAAAAGGGCATTGGCGCTTCCTGTCGGAACAAGAAGTGAATATGCTTCGTATGGGTTCGTTTGAGTAATTGATAAATCATGGAACTGAAAAGAACAAAAATAGCTGATTTGTTAAACGCAACCGAATTGAGCAGAGAGGTATGCGTGAAAGCTTGGGTACGAACACGTCGCGGCAATAAAAACGTGGCGTTCATCGCTTTGAACGATGGTTCGACCATTCACACCATTCAGGTAGTGGTGGATATTGCCCAATTCGGTGAAGAGTTTTTAAAACCCATTACCACCGGCGCTTGTATTCGGGTAAACGGTTTATTGGTGGAATCGCAAGGCCAAGGCCAAACGGCTGAAATTCAAGCCAAAGAGATTGAAATTTACGGAACGGCCGACCCTGCGACCTATCCTTTGCAAAAGAAAGGACACTCATTGGAATTTTTGCGGGAAATCGCTTATCTGCGTCCCCGCACAAATACTTTCAGCGCGATTTTCCGCATTCGCCACCATTTGGCATTTGCTATTCACGACTATTTCAATAAACAAGGATTTTATTATTTCCATACGCCTTTAATCACGGGTTCGGATGCCGAAGGCGCCGGTTCGATGTTTCAAGTTACAACTTTGGACACGGCCAATCCGCCGAAAACAGAAGACGGAAAGATTGATTATTCGCAGGATTTCTTCGGTTGCCCCACCAATTTAACGGTTTCGGGACAATTGGAAGGGGAATTGGGTGCGATGGCTTTGGGTGGAATCTACACTTTCGGGCCAACGTTCCGTGCCGAAAATTCCAATACCCCGCGACACTTGGCCGAGTTTTGGATGATTGAGCCGGAAATCGCTTTCAACGACATCAATGACAATATGGATTTGGCGGAAGATTTCTTGAAATACGTGATTTCCTACGCTTTGAAACATTGCAAAGACGACATCGAATTTCTAAACAAGATGTACGACAACGAGTTGATAGACCGTCTGAACTTCGTTCTGAACAACCAATTTGTCCGCTTGACCTATACGGAAGGCGTTGACATATTGGAAAAAAGCGGCAAGAAATTTGAGTTCCCTGTTTATTGGGGAGCCGATTTGCAATCGGAACATGAACGGTATTTGGTGGAAGAACATTTCAAATGTCCGGTCATCCTGACGGATTATCCAAAAGAGATTAAGTCATTCTATATGAAGCAGAACGAGGACGGAAAAACCGTTCGCGGCATGGATGTATTGTTCCCGAAAATCGGCGAAATCATTGGCGGCTCAGAACGCGAAGCCGATTACGATAAACTGATGAATCGGGTCAACGAACTGAACATGTCACTCGACAGTCTGTGGTGGTATTTAGATACACGTAAATTTGGGACGGCACCTCATGCAGGCTTCGGTTTGGGATTCGAGCGATTGGTATTATTTATCACCGGCATGCAAAACATTCGGGATGTGATTCCTTTCCCCCGCACACCTAAAAATGCGGAATTTTAATAGCTTGGAACCTCGTTTCGGAAAGCAAGCGGCGTCACACCCACTTGTTTTTTAAAGATTCGGGCAAAATAAGAAGGGTCTAACACACCGACTCTGCCGGCAATTTCATTCACAGGTATATCCGTGTGTGAAAGTAAGGATTTGGCTTCTAA
>JAITXK010000086.1 GCA_031284765.1 Candidatus Symbiothrix sp. | reverse complement strand
GTTTCTACCATCGTTTCGCTTTTAACCGGCAAGCCCGATGCGATGTCGAAATAGCGCAACGAGGTGGACATTCCTTCTTTGCTAATCGACAAAACGTATGCTTCTTTTCCGTTGACCGGTTCGATGCCGTTTACCGTTAAAGTGTATCCGTTGGCCAAATAATTTCTTTCGGGAATGAGGGAACTTTCGTTCTTCACCGATTCAAATTCGGCGCCGGCAGTCATTTCTTGCGAACCGCTGAGGCCGGAAATGCGCACGACCGAGCCGTCAAAGGCGATGCGTTGAATGACCGTTCCGTCCAACGCCAATGTCGTTGCCGACAGGTTGGGCGCTTTGAAGTATTGCGTAAAATCGGCTTGTTGCCCCATTACGGTCATTTTCGCCGAAACTTGGTAATCCTGTATTTGCTGGACGACCGCTTCTCCCCCCATCGCCTCCACATAGTTGGCAATCAGTTGTTGAACGGAAATACCGGCTTCCTGCGTCACGGGCGCTTCCGTCGGATTGGCATCGTAATCGTAGTAATGAATCGTTTGGTCGCCGGCAAAGGGCAGCAGTTTGTCGGCCTCCGCACGGTCTCCGGTTACGACAATCCATGCGTTTTCGGGACGGATGTATTTTTGCGCTGCGGCTTGTACCTCTTCGGCCGTCAAGGCTTCCAAGCGTTTCAGGTAGTTTTTGTAGTAATCTTTCGGCAAGTGGTATTTGTCAATGTTGATGGCAAAATTGGCGATTGTACTTGGCTTTTCGAGTGAGCGGGAGAATCCTCCGGCGCGATAGGTTTTTGCAGATTTCAATTCTTTTTCGCTCACCGGTTCGAGCCGGATGTGTTTCATTTCATTGAAAATCTCATAAATAGCACTGTCGGTGGCGGCCGCTTTTACGGAAGCAGCTCCGCCCCCGGAAGTTAATTTAAATCGTCCGATGTGTTCGTCCGGCGATAAATCGCTGTAAATGCCATACGTATAGCTGTGCTGTTCGCGTAAATTCAAGAACAGACGGCCGGTTCCGCTTCCGCCAAAGATTTGGTCCATGACTCTTGCGGCATCATAATCGGGTGCGCCCAACTGATATTCGATGGGATAGCTGATGTCGATGGACGATTGTACGGCGCCCGGTTTCACGACGTAAGCCACTCGTGTCCCTTCGGGTGCGGAAGGAATTTCGTATTGGGTAACCGGAACCGTTTTCTTTTTCCATGAACCGAAATATTTTTGTGCGTTGGCTTTGGCCTCTTTGAGAGTAACATCCCCGATAATAACCAAACGGGAAACATTGGGAGCAAAACAGGTATTGTAATAGGCTTGCATATCCGGCAGTTGCACGTTTTTCAATGTTGCTTGAGTGATAGCTTCGCCGGCGGGATAGTTTTTGCCATAGGTTAAGACGCTGGAAACCCGTTCATTGATTTGTCCCGCATCATCTCCCAAACTCGACAGGAGGGTTTGATACTGGGTCATTGCCAAATCAAATTCTTCCTGAGCAAATACCGGATGCAGAATCATATCCGTGAAAATGTCCAAGGCATTGTTCCCGTATTTCTTTAGGAAAGAGATGGAGCCGCCGTTGCGGTGTGCATTGGCGCGGGCGCCGATTAAGTCGATGTCTTGGTTCAACTGTTCTTTCGTTCGCGTAGCAGTTCTTTTGCCGAAAACCTCGTCGAACAAGTCGTAGAGGCCGGTTTTATCGCCTTGCAATTGGGGTTTTACATCCAATTGCAGGGAATAATAGACAATCGGCGTGGTTTTGTCTTCCACCAGAAAGACTTTCAAGCCGTTGGATAATTGGAAAACCCGTGCATCTTTAATATTGATTTCTTTTGCCGGAGCCGAAGACGGGCGGATGCTGCGGTCTAACGATTGCGCGTGGAGTGTGACAACACTCAATAGTAAAAAGAATATTCCGTACAGTGTTTTCATTGTTCGTTTGCTTGTTTAGGTAAATAATGAAGGATGACTCTCGCGTTGGGTTGCAGGTATTTTTGCGCCACGGCCAATACCTCTTCCCGTGTAACTTCGTTGTAAAAACTTAATTCCTGATTGATGCGGTTGGCGTCGCCGGTATAGGTGTAGTAGGTGGCCAGATTTTCCGCTACGCCCGACAAGCTCTGCAACTGGGAGGCCGCTTCGTATTCAACGGAGGCCAAAGCCATTTGGAACTCTTCTTCCGAAACCAAGTCTTGGGTGATCTTTTCGATTTCTGCACTGATGGCATCTTCTACTTCGGTCGGTTCTTTGCCCATGTTGGCGATGGCGATGCCGTACACCAGACCAGGATCTTCCGATGCATAATAAAACAGGGAAGATTGAACGGTCAATCCCTTGTCATCCAAATTGGTTTTTAATTTGGAGGATTTGCCGCCGGATAAAATCCGCGTCAAAATATCCATGGCGTATGATTCTTTGCTTCCGAAAGCCGGGGCATGGTAAGCCATGAAGATGGCCGGGAGCTGGATGTTGTCATACACAGTATCCCGAATCAGTTCCGTTTGAGCCGGCTCTACCAGATTCGGACGATAGAGGGGAAGCGTTCCCGAAGGAATGCTTTCGAAATATTTTGCAATCCAATCCTTGGTTTGTGCTTCTTCAAAATCTCCGGCGATGACCAAAACGGCGTTGTTGGGAACGTAATACGTTTGGTAGAAAGCATGAATATCCTCAAACGAAGAATTGCGGATGTGTTCCGGCGAGCCGATGGTTTGCCATCGGTAGGGATGGACTTTGAATACCCGTTTACCCAGTTCTTCCAGCCACGTGCCGTAAGGCTGATTGTCGTAGGATTGCTTGCGTTCTTCGATGACCACGCCTTTTTGCGTATTCACGCCAATGGTGTCGATTTTCGCATGATACATTCGTTCCGATTCTAACCACAAAGCCAGTTCCAATTCATTGGAAGGCATGTTTTCGAAATAGTAGGTGCGGTCTTGCGAAGTGTTGGCATTCAGTGAACCGCCTGCCGCTTGCACAATTCCAAAATAGTCGCCCCGGCCGATGTTTTCGGAGCCTTCGAACATCAAATGCTCAAATAGATGGGCGAAACCGGTGCGTGCCGGATCTTCGTTTTTGGAGCCGACATGATACATGAGCGATACCATCACATTGGGAGTAGCGCCGTTGGGATACAGGATTACGTGTAATCCGTTCGACAAATCATATTCCGAAAACTTGATTTGTCCCTCTTGGGCTTGGGCGGTAAATGCAACCACCAGCCAAAGGAGAAAGAAAAAATACTTTTTCATATATACTATTTATAATTATTAAACTCTTAACTTCAAACCTGCCATCAAGGTGTCCGGCTTCAAATCGAAGACGGATTTCATTTCTCCCGACATCGAAAAGCCGCATTGGTTGCAGATGCCGGCGGATTTTCCCGGACATTCCTTCAGGCGCGTTCCATCGGACAAAATGAAATTCGATACCCAGCATTGTTTCTTGAAACGAAGGTCTTTCATCCGTTTCAATCCCGAAACGGAATTCATAACCGGATAACCCGCCTTTTTCTTTTCAATGATGAGGTCGATGATTTCCAATCGCTTGTTCCAATCCAACAGCAAATCTTCCGTGCCTTCGTAAGGCGTGTGAAAGTTCAGCGAGATGGAACGGATATGTGGATTGCTTTGGGCAAATTCAATGGTTTCCTCCACCGATGCGTAGTTTTTGGCATTGATGACCATGTTTACGCTGACCTGCTTGTGGCTTGCGGTTTCAATATTCCGTATCAAGCGATTGAATGTGCCTTTCCCGCGAATTTCGTCGTGATACGCTCCCAATCCGTCCAGACTGACCCATATCGAATCGGCTTCCGAACCGGTGAAAGGCATCTGGGCGTTGGTGGTAATGGTGGCGCTGTAGAATCCGATGGCTTTTGACAAACGAATCAGACTGTTCAAATCTTTGTCGCCTTCGTGCCAAAGGGTGGGTTCGCCACCTTCAAAATCAATGAAGCGCGAGCCTGAGCGATAGGAGTATTCCAGCTCCTCTTTTATTTGCTTGTATGTTTTGATATGCGGATTTTGCAATTGATAAACCGAGCAATGTTTACACGTCA
The DNA here is from genome assembly GCA_031284765.1 of Candidatus Symbiothrix sp. GTDB lineage: Bacteria > Bacteroidota > Bacteroidia > Bacteroidales > Azobacteroidaceae > Azobacteroides. Next base: position 23,857 of record JAITXK010000086.1, on the reverse strand, counting down.
AATTGCATTTGTCTGAAATGAAGAGGACGGTTTGCAGCGGCTTTTGTTGTCCGAGAAACTTGGCTTTGAAGAACCAAAAAGGCAAGTAAAACAGGGATTTTATCGTTGTGAACATTTCAAATTCGAATTAAAAAATAAAGACGATCAGAATGATAATCAAACAGAAAAACGACAACAAATTGCGCGACAAGTACCACCGAATCATAAACCAATCCAGATTGGCTTGTTGAATGGCTTGCCAATTCTCCATCGGCCCCATCCACCAGCGCGACCGGAATTTCTTTTCGGGACGGCGCACAAAGGCGGTCATCAAATAAAACAAGCTGACGGCCATCGGTAAACCAAGCAATGTCAGCAGGTAACAAGGCGATAAATACCCGCTGACCACTCCCCCGATAATGACGGCAAACGGGGCAAACAGAATGAAAAAGGACGCCGCCAACATTCGCTTTTTACTTTTCAACAAAACGGCGAAAGTCATCTTTCCCACTTCCTTGTCCGGTTCATAATCCATAATGGCATGGGTGTAAACGACGTTCGCCACCAAAAGTCCCACCGGCACGGATACAAACGCTACCGGCCAATCGAAATGCCCGCAAGCAGCGTAATAGACGCCTGCCATCAACATCGGGCCGAATAAAAGGCCAATCACCAGTTCACCCAATCCATGATACGACAAACGCAAGGGTGCACCGGAATAGGAAACGCCCAAAATCCCCGCAATCAGCGTGAGCCAGAGAATCGCATTGCCCCTAAACCACCAAATGACAGCCCCAAACATGCAGGCCACCGCACTGAAAACGATGCAGGCTATCAGCAGTTGCTTCAGCGTGGCTTTCCCCGTAGTGAGATAGGCACATTTGGAGATGCGGGCGCGAAAGCCTTTCCTCGCCATTGCATCTCTAAACTCCGACCCTTTGATGCGGTAATCGAAATAATCGTCGAAAAGATTCATGCTCAAATGGGCTAACATTGCTCCAATCACCGCCATGAAGCCCAAACCGGCGGAAAATCCTTCTACTTGCGTGGCCATGCAAAAGGCCAATACGGCCGGCAGTAAGCTTTGTGCCAGCGCCGTTGTCCGTGCGTTGTTTAGCCAAAATCGAATGGTGTGAATCATATTCTTTGTGTTTTGAAAGGTACAAAGGTAGATAATTTTTCTTAACAGTATGCACTTTCTGTTATCTTCTTCAGGGCAAATCTTCAGTTTGCCGAAGCCACTTCCGACGAGCGGACGAAGTGGCTTCCGGTGGGCGGACGAAGCTACTTCCGACGGGCGCCGGAAATAGCTTCCGGCGAGCGGACGACTTTAAGCTGGGGACATGCCCCCTTGTTGGTACGCCATCGTAGAAACCGAATAACTACATCTTAATCGTTTTGATGACTCGCGTTTCATTCAAGGTTTGCACCCGCACGAAATACACCCCTTTCGTCCATTGGGAAACAGGAATGGGTTCCCCCATCCAATAGGCATTGGCATATACTTGCTGTCCGTTTGCATTGCGGACGGAAACGGCGGCCACTTCACCGGATATATCAATCGTGAAGAAATCTTTGACCGGATTGGGCGAGAGCCGGATAGTCTGCGAGGCGACCGGCCGGATTTTGGAGGATAAATCGGAGAAAGTCAGTTCTACCGTTTTCGATTGACACTCGCCCACCCTTGCCTGTACCGCAAAGCGGTAAACGCTGTCGGTTACTGCTCTTAGAAAATCAAAGGAGGTGACCGCAATATCTTCTGCCACGCTTGTTCCGCCGGAATATACGGTGTAGCGATAGTCTTTGCCGTCGGCATTGGCAGGTGCGTCCCATGAAAGGGTTATGATTTCATCGTTGGATACAGCGCTTAGATTCTGCACCGGCAAACAACTGAAATTGAACGAAATCAATCCGTCCGATTGGGAAATATCGGTGAGCGGTTTGTCGGTAACGGCAACGCCGGTGTTCCCTTCCCACCGAAACATGCGCGGGAAGGAAACGCCTGAAAATGCATCCTTTCCGGTTGCATTGGGATACGGAGTTCTTACCGAATTAACCGTGCCATAAGAGCCTGCATTGGAAGGGATAGCGTAAGAGGAGGAGGCCGACACCACATAAGCCTGTTGGGGATGCTTCGTGTTATCTACATTGCCTGTTGCGGCGGAGTTGTGAATGTGATAAATCAATAAACCGTTGCCGGGAAGAGAAGTGTCAAATCCGACCTTTTGTCTGTTTTCCAACACATATTGTTCGTTATTGGTGCCGGGTTTGATGCTATAGGCGACAGGGCTTTCGGCGGCATTGGGCACATCCGTTATGGTTTTCGGGTCGGTCAGTTCGGTTGGCGTTACCCAACCGTACAGGATTTTTTGGAACATATTGATGTGTGCCGGTTGTGAACCGTCTCGTTTCGTGCCGTTGCCGTTCCAGCTACCGTTGGCCATTAAATCCCAATTGCCGGTGCCCGGGAAATCTCCTCCGGAGCTTGTGTAATCGGTATCGTAATAATCGGGCGCTCCCAGGCCGTGTCCTAATTCGTGGCAGATCACGCCAATGGAGGTCAGGTTGGTGCCCGACGCGCCACGCAGTTCGGGTGAGCAATAATAACGTCTCACATTCACACCGTCTAATTTCAGTGTTGAAGCGAGCGATCCTTGATGTGACCAAATCTGTTTTCCGTTGTTGACGGATTCATCGCCGTAACCGGCAAACAGGATGTGCACGATATCTACGACTCCGTTTGTGGCAAATTCGCTGAAATCGACATCGTCATCGGCATATTGCAGAGCCGTTTTGGCAAATACCGACCAGGTACTTTCGTTGCCATACTCGGCAGCTGAGTATGGCATTTCGTATGTACCGACAACCGTGAAGTTTAAATGCAAGGCACCGTAGGAGTTTTCTTCGTAGAAGTCGCAAACGCTTCCCTGTCCGCCGTAGTCGGAATACCCGCGCTGATTCAGTAGCTTCTCAATATCTGATTTGGGATAGCGTGTTTTTGTGTCGGAGAAAGAAACCAGGATACACAGTTCTTTTTTGTCTCCGGTGACAGGCGCTTTTTGAAGATCCATGCGGCTTGCTTGCTGCACTTTTTGTGTTTTGTTTTGAACTTGTGCCGGGCTGTACCGCAAATCTTGGGGCGTTTGTTCGAGAAACCGCGTCAAGGCATCGGATCGCAGGGCGTTTTTATCGCCGTATACAAAGGACGAGGGCGACAAATGGTCGTCCGCATCTTTCATGGCATATACCACCCATTGCTGTTCATTTCGCAGCAGCGTGTAGCCGTCGGGCGATTGCATCCAGTGCACGTACTCATCGCCTTTGATAAAATAGGAAATAACGGAGCCATCGGGTTGAAGGGCAGTAATTAAATTAGGATTAGCCGGTACGGCAAAAAGATTGAGTACGCTGAGTGTGATTAACAAACAGCAACTCAATCCTGCAACGAGACGCTTTTGGAGGAATAACTGATCAGCAATTGAATTCATTAGGTCTATAATTTAGAATAATAAAAAAACGAACAAAGGTAAGTTGAATTTGTTATAATACAAAATAATTCATTTTTATCTTGTATCTTTGTGCTTTTAAAAATTGATAGCAAAATGCACACTAACTTGAATGTTCGCAATTCTTTTTTCTATTCCATTCCTCCGGTTACGCGGAATCTTCTACTGATAAATATTTTAGTATGGCTGGCTTGTGCTGTTTCCGGCGGCCGGCTGGTCTATTTTTTGGGTTTATTTTCGATTGATGGCGGACATTTTTCTCCGTATCAATTGGTAACTTATATGTTTACTCATCAGGCGTTCAGTCATTTGTTTTTCAATATGTTCGCTTTGTTTATGTTTGGGCGGTCAATGGAAAGCTATTGGGGACCGAAACGATTTTTGACGTATTACCTGGTTACCGGTATTGGGGCGGGCTTGATTCAGTTGTTGGTTTGTCATTTGCAAGGAATTGATTCGCTTACGATTGGCGCCTCCGGTTCGGTTTTCGGCATCTTGCTGGCTTTCGGGATGACCTTCCCCAACGCTCCGCTATTTCTGATGTTTATTCCGGTGCCGATTAAAGCCAAATACATGGTTTTGGGATACGGATTGCTGGAGTTGTATTATGGAGTGGCCAATCAATCGGGCGATGATGTGGCACATTTTGCCCATTTGGGCGGTATGTTGTTCGGTATTATCCTGATTTTGTATTGGCGCAACGACAATTTATCCGGACGCTTCAATCGCTGGTGGCGACAGAGGAAGAACCCGAAAAATGGATATCGCCGGTCGGAAACGGATTACGGGTATAATCAACGGGAAAAAGAAAAAGAGAAAAAAATAGATTCGATTCTGGATAAGATCAAGAAATCGGGTTATAATAGTTTGTCCGAAAGTGAAAAGAAGACTTTGTTTGATGCCAAAAAATAATGCTTTCATCCGGTTGGTATGGCGATTGGTGACGGGTATCGCCGTTGTGGGTTTGTGTGTCTTGCTGTTGTCGGCTTTTTCCGACCGGATTTCCCCGCAGACCAACCGTTATATTCCGTTTTTCGGTTTGTTTTTCCCGTTTATTTTGGGGTTTAATGTGTTGTTTCTGGTGTTTTGGCTGTTCTTCCACCAATGGAAGCAGTTTTTTTTGACAGCACTGGTGCTGCTGATTTGTGGAGGTGCAATTCACATCTATTTCCCGATGCACCAACGGACGCAAGAAGTTCCAAAAGATTGCATTAAGCTATTAACATACAATGTGATGCATTTCAGTTATAAACCCAAATCCAAAGGGCAATCCATTTTGCAATATATAAAGGAACAAGATCCCGATATTGTTTGTTTTCAGGAGTTTGGTGGTTTGAAAGAGGCGGATGTGCGTAAGGCCTTGAAGGCTACCCCCTATTCCCGCTTTATCTATCCTCATTTGGCTGTTTTTTCCAAATATCCCATTTTGTCGGCGAAAAGTCTGTACATCCCCAGCGAATATAATGGATCAATGATGGTGGAGCTGGATGTGAATGGCAGAAAACTGAGCCTGATCAATAATCACTTGGAATCCAATAAAATCTCTTCCGATGAACGCGAGGAGTATTATGATTTGACCAAAGAATTGGATACGCACAAATTGGAATCGTTTACCCATTCCATGTTCAAACGTTTATCTCCAGCTTACAGTCAGCGTGCCCAGCAGATTAATCTATTGTCCGAACTCATTCACCAAGACACCAATCCCTATCTGGTGATGTGCGGTGATTTCAATGATACACCGATTTCCTATTCGCATCGTGTCATCAATCAGGATTTGGTGGATGCTTTTGTGGAAAGCGGTAAGGGCATGGGCATCAGTTTCAACCAGCACCGTTTCTTCTTCCGCATTGACTACATTTTCCACAGCAAAAACATGAAAGCCTATAATTGCACGGTGGGCAAACTGAAGACTTCCGATCATTATCCGGTGTGGACCTATCTGCAATTGAAGGATTAAAGTTGGAGTATCGCAGCTATATCGTCGTAGGAAAAGCCGCGCCCAACGGCAAAACGCACGAGTTTTTGATTGATTTCGTATGCACTGTTTCCTTTCACGGATTTCCGTTTCGATTCCAATAGTTGGCGCAATTGTTCGCGGTTGTCTTGCGGGTCAATTGCCGATAATGCTTCGTTGATGAGGGCGTCGGCTATTTGTTTCTTTTTCAATTCGTAGCGGATTTTGTTTATTCCCCAACGATTGTATTTGGATTTGTCTTTGACGTAGGCCATGCAGAACCGTTGTTCATTCAAAAACTGTTCTTTTTGCAGTTGCCGGATAATTTGTTGCTGAACGGTTTCGGACAATTCCCACCGAATCATTTTCCGGCGAAGGTCGTAAATGCAACACTCGCCACGGCTGCAAAGAGCCGCTAAACGGTGTAGTGCTTGTTGGGGTGTGATGGTAGACATATTTTGTATGCAAGAGTAGCCACAATGGCTAACGATATAGAAACATAACTCAATGCAAAGTTAAAGCTTTTTTTCGAAAACGTCAATCATACGTACTAATTGACCCGAAAACAGACAAAATATCTACGCCACATAAAAGTAAGGGTAATGAGGAAGTTGTCCGATCCCCATTACCCTTTCAGAGTCATTCCAAATTTACTGAATTCCCCATTTTTTAGTCACTTTTATTTCCTGGTTATCGTATATTTTCTTTTCAATATAGATTGAACCGCTTACCGGCTGTTTTACTTCCACACCCTGTAAGTTGTAATAGCGAACGGCTACTACAGTACCTTCAATGGCTTGGCCCGGATTCACCACACCGTTCGATTGTGGAGCGCCGAATTCGAAAGGCCCAATATCAATTCTATCACCAAAGACCCGTTCGTTTCCGAGATAGTCTGCGCTTGTCGGGTTGCTGGGTTCGGGTTCTTCGCCTTGAAAGCCTGCATCCACACCCGGGAAGTTGGCTGAAGTAATGTTCCAGTTGGCATCATAGGTGATTTGACCGGCCGTTGTTTGAATCAGGAATTCATCTTCCTGATCGGTATTGGGATTATCCGAAATACAATAATGCAATGCATTGGGGAATCCGCCTTGTGTATCGGATACATCGTTATTGTCTTCTTTATTACCGGTGAAGATGGTGTTATAAATGGCCTGAGTTTCGAAAGTAAGATACACACCGCCGCCAATGCCATTGGGTTCGGTTGCGGCATCTTTCAGATAGTCTTCAAATGCGGTTACTCCCAATGCCTGATTTTCGGCAATCAAACAGTTGAACACTTTATTGTTGGTACTTGCATTGTCGGTGCGAGGGTCATAACTTACCCCGGCGCCATAAAGCGCATTGTTTTTTACGATAATACAGTTGTTGAATTTCGACTCATTGTCACGAACAAAGATTCCGCCGCCGGCAAATGATGTATTTTCTTCAATCAAACAGTTGTTTACCGAGCCGCCTTGATTGAATACGCCGCCGCCCCAACCAAACACCGTGGTATTTCCAACGGATGTGAAATTATAGGGTGTATTGGCGGTTACCAAAGCTTTGTTTTCTCGTATAGTGCAGTTTCTCACTACCGAGGGGGCATCATTGGCAATGAGAACACCGCCGCCATTCTTGGCTTCATTTTCTTCGATTAAACACGATGCCACGGTGAATGCACCACCGCGAATAGCTACTCCGCCGCCGTCAATGCCGGTAGCGATGTAACTGCTGGTGCTTACAAATGATCCGTTCTGACGAAGAATGGAATTGCGAAGTGTTGTATTGCCTCCGTTAATGAATAGTGCGCCGTGTTCGCCACCGGTGAGGGTGAATCCGTCCACCAGCACAGGATGGATAAACAGGCTGTCTTGTTTGATAACGGCCTTGGAGCCGATGGCATCACTTGCACTTGTGCGTTCTCTTCCGGCGCCTGTTAAAACGGTTTCATTCGTATAGTCCCAGGTATGGGCGCCTTTTACCCGTTCATTCAATGCGGTTTCTGTGCCGGCGAAGCCCCCATACAACGAGATGCCGTCTTTCAACTCAATGGAAAGAGCGTTGTAAGTTCCTGCTTTTACCCACACTTCCAAGGTTTTTTCCGGATGTTGTTCTCTGTATTTCACCGCACCGGTTATAGCTTCCGGAAGGGATCCGATAGCTGTCGCCCAAGTATTTCCGATGACTGGCGTTACATAAGGATCGTCGGAAACGGTGGTGTTGACATTCACGAAAATGACGTTGTTGCTATTGGGTTCAACTATTTGTTCCAATTCTTCGATTTCGAAGGGGCCGATATCAATAGCACCTTTGATGATGCGGGTATTGCCAGCCATATCCTTTTCAGGGAGAGCCAATCCCGAGGATAAGCCTTTGTTTTGTCCCGGGAAGCCGGGTTTGGTAAGGTATGCTATCTGATCTACAAACAAAGCGTTTGGATCGCTTGCGAGAATGCAATCGTCGCCAATGGTGGTGTGGCCGGCGTTGATAGTAGCATTATATGCCTTTGAATCAATGATGTTGTTTTGAAAGACCGGTTCTACAGTACCGGCCGGATCCGTGCTGGCAACATACTTTCCAATGTTGGCCACCCCGCTTATATTGGTATTGTTGTATAAAATACTGTTGTACACCTTTTGAATACGCGGGCTATCGCCAAGTTTACCTCCGGTTGTAAAACAGATTCCTCCCGCGCCATCGGCCGTTTCGGCATTGTTATTGGCTAAGGTTACATTGTAAACGACTCCGCCATTGTCGCGGCCATCAAAAGAGATGCCTCCTCCTGATTTAGCGGCAGTGTTGTCAATCAAAATACAATTATACATACTGGTGTTGGTGCGCACTATAGCGCCTCCACCAAAAGAAGCGGAATTGCCTTTGATTAAACAATTATAAGCGACGGTATTGTTGTTGGCCAACAAGATGCCACCTCCGCCGCCATTACCGCTGTTAATCGGGTCGGTACCGGCAGCAGAAGCATGGTTGTTGATGATTTCACAATCGTGGATGGTGCTATAATCCAAATAAGCGCCGCCGCCTTTGTTGCCGTAGTTGCCGGTAAACAAGCAGTAGGCAATCAGCGCTTTTGCACGCATATTGATGGCGCCTCCGTCAGCATTTGAGGTAAAGTTTTTGAAAACGCAATGTTGGATAACATATCCTTTGGAGTTTCCTCCATTGGAGATGTTGATGGCGCGGGCGTTTCCGGCATCAGGGTTGGCCTCAAACGTAATACCATCAATGCGTACTGTAGCGGCTGTACTTGCATTAAAAATAGTAGCGCCATTATTCTTCAGGATGGTTGGAGTCTGAAACTCCCAAGGTTTGCCGCCGACTACTTTCTTGCGTTGGTCTTTGGACGTTTCCGTACCGTCAAAACTGCCATAAATACTTACTCCGTCAACTAAAGGCTGGGGAGCCGTATAAAGTTCGCCGCCTTTAATCCAGATTTCATCGCCTGCTACAGCAAATAAGAAAGCATCTGTCAAGTCTCCGTATGGAGAATTCCATGAATCTCCGTCATTGAACTGATCGCCATTGACGGGGTCAACATAAAAGATTGTTTGTGAATCGGCATATCCTACCGAGAGGATGATGCTCATTAAGAATAAGAATACCTTTTTCATAAGACAAAAATTAATTGTTTGCAATAAATATATAAATTTCTAAATCGCTTGTTGTGACAGACCAAATTCGCCGATTTGCATGGTTGATCCGCTGGTTGATCCGCCGGAATTATCACTCCATTTCGTCAAGCTTACTTTCAGGTAGCGATATTCGTAGTTGGCATCCAACGGAATATCATAGCGTTTAGCGTCGTTTCCATCCGTTGCTCCGAGTGTATTCGGTATGGCGATGGACTGTTGGATGGATGTCCAGTTTTCGCCGTCGTCGCTTCCTTCCAATTCAATTCCCCAGACGCGTAAATAAGTATATGAGTTATTGGACCGGTGATTCCACCGGATCGTGTTAAATTTACACGGTGATTTCATATCTACAATAAAAGAATTGATTGATCCTGCCGGAGAAGTTGCACCATTGAAAACTTTCCCCGGTTTTACCAAAGAAAGGAAAGTAGTTCCATTTTCATCGAACATATCTTCGGGTTTTCCGGTAGTGCCGTCTGCTGCATAAGAATAGTCTGCCGAGGTAGTTACCGTCCAAAATGCGCGGGTCAAATCTTTCTTATTCCCGTCCACATAGATGGTAAATTCTTTGGTTATAATATCGCCTGTAGTAAGATTGGCTTTGCTGGAAACCGTCAGTTTCGCGGTTCCGGCGCCGATGGCGGTCAACAAGCCGTTGTTATCCAATTGCACTACGTCTGCACCTTCCGTCAGTACGAAATTCAACTTCCGGTTCACTGCATTCACGTTGTCCGGAGTTACCCAAGTCACTTCGTTCAGATCAATTTTTTCGTCAAGACCTAAGGTGACTTTATCCAACTTTGTATGAAGTTTCACATCCGTAATTTCAATCTCCGTAACCACGTTTAATGTGACATTTACTTTTGCATCCGGGTTGTCTTCGGAAACAATATGAATGGTAATTTCACCGGGCATTATACCGGTTATCACACCCTCGGCGCTTATCGAAGCAAAAGCGGTTGAAGCCGCATCCAACTCAAAAATAAGATCCGTATTATCGGCGTATGCCGGATATACAATGATGTAAGGCTTTAAATGGAGTGTGTAGTTTTGCTCCACTAATAATCTCGCTACAGCCGAAGATACTTGCAGTGATTGTACCGGATGATAGACCTTATTCACCTCTACAATAACCGAAGTTTGCAATTTTCGATTCGACCGGAACTCAATATTTACGCGCGTAACGCCCCTGTTGGCCGGTTGAATCGTTCCGTTTTCGGTAATGGACAAAATGCTGTCGTGTTCCACCGTATAGATAAATGCCTCCGGATCGAATACCACATCGGGACGGTTGACGGCCTCTATCAAAATCTGGTCACTATTATTGTACCGTTCCACTTGTAAGGTATCGCCTACTAAGGGATTTTTAACTGCAATGATCATCCCATCGTAGAATGTGTCATTGATCGTATAATAATCTTCTTTACAAGCTGTCCACAAGAGTGCCAGACTTGCCAGAAAAACTCCAAACATTAACTGATTCTGTTTCATATTCGTAATTTTTTAATATTCAATTCATCCAACTTACCAACCCGGATTTTGAACCAACGAATGGTGCGAAGACTCAATTTCCTGCAACGGGATCGGGAAATGATACATCCGCGAAGCATCGAAGAAATGTTGTTCCAAGGGTTGTATCAGTGGGTCTGTCAAAACCGGTGTGCCATCGGCATTGGTACCGGCTTTTTCTATAACGGCGGCATGCATCCATGCTTTGTTCAGTTTTTCGAACAATTTACGACGTTTCAAGTCCCAATACCGGTTGCCGGCTTCCAATGCCAGTTCAATGCGTCTTTCGTTGATGATAAAGGCGAGCATGTCTTGTTTATCCATGTCTTTAGGAATACCGTACCGGTCATTGGTACCCGACAAAATACCTGCTCTGTGACGAATTAGGAACAAAAGTTCTTCTATCTGTGTCCGATTAGCGTTTATATCCAATTCGGTTAACACTTCGGCATACATCAACAGTACATCGGCGTAGCGAAGAAATGCCATTCCAGCTCCTGACGAATAACTTCCAAGCTGACCGGTCGGACATAATTTGGCGTAAGCATAGCCAGTAGGCGTTCCTGTTTGTCCAAAAATTCCATCTTGCGGGGCACCGCGATAGGTGTAAACCGGAGGATAAGGCTCGGAATCAGAGGCGATTTTTTTCCACGGACAGCCATTGTAAATAATCGTGTAATAAAAACGCGGGTCTCGGTTTTTGTACGGGTTTTTCTCGTCAAAGAGGGTATTCTCCGGATTGTATTTGCCCGGCGAAGTTTTGTAGTAGCCTTCCGCATCCTTCTCTCCCCGGATTTCCACTCCGTCTTTCGTAGGGAAAGCTTCCGTTAAATCGTGATACGGAACAATTCTTGCTTTACTTCCTTCCCCTCCCCTGGATACCGGTAAAAGTTGCTTGCCCGGCCATCCGTTAATTGCATGATTCATCCAAAACCATATCTTTTCGTTGTGATACCGAACCGTAGTCGCTTCATAAAAACCCAATCCCGGCTTGTCTTCATTGACTACTAATTCGTACAGTTGGGTCTGTTCGTTGTACAGAAAGAAACTGTCCAAAGCCGCTTTGGCTGTTTCCCACCGGCTTATTTGATAGTCGTCGTATCCGGTCAACAAGCGTTTATTGCCGGTTCCTGTATTGCCCCCGTTATACAAGGGACTGGCGGCAAAGAAATACAATTTTGTCAATAGACCCAAAGCGGCACCTTTGGTTACCCGGCCGTATTCGGAACCGTCTTGCACTTCCGGCAACTGGTCTTTAACGATATTCAATTCATCGGCGATGTATTGCAGGGTTTCTTCAAATGTTGACCGTGGAATACCGTGATCAACGAAAGGGTCCAACATCCGGTCTCCTACCAGCGGTACGCCACCCCAATTGCGCAAGAGGTTGAAATAATAGAATGCACGCAGGAAACGGGTTTCCGCTATCAGCAGGTCTTTCCTTGCTTGAGAAATTTCGGAAAGGGGCGTGAACGGTATGTTTTCAAGAAATTGATTACAGCAACGGATACAGGAATACATTTCTACCCAATAATACAGGAAGTGCATGTAACCGGCATTGACGCCCTCCTCTCCTTGCGTAAAATCGGCTTTCGAAAACGCTTGGGGAAAATAGGAGCGATCCACATTGGTTGACCTGCCGTCGTCGGTAGCCGAATTAAAACAATAAAAATTCTGGAGAAACCAAGTGGGTTTTTGCGGAGCAAAGAGTACCGCTGCTACTTTCCAATAGATAGCCGCATGGAATTGCATGGTGAGCGTGCTATCACTAAATATTGCCTTCAGGGTTTGCGTTTCTTGCTTGCTGTCCAGAAATCCTTCCGATGTTTCCGTACAACCGATGCTCGTCAAGATCATAACCATCATTAGAGCGCAGATACTGTTTCTTATATTTTTTATATTGTTCATAATTGATAAAGTTTAAAATGAAATTTGACAACCCAAATTATACACTTGCTGCTGCGGATAGGTGGTCATCCCCGATTTGGAACTTTCCGGGTCTATTTGATATTCTTTCAATCCCGACCATGTATATAAGTTCTGTGCAGAGAAATAGAAGCGTATTCCGCTGATGCCGGCACGTTCCATCCATGTTTTCGGGAAATTATAGCCCACTTCCAGATTTTTCCATCGCAAATAATCCGCCGACCGCAACCAAAAAGTAGAGTAGGTGCGCTTCCATGTTTCCGGAGCATCTGCAGCGGTTTTGTTGTTACCGTTTTGGGGCATCAAGCGCGGGTAAGTAGCCTGTTTGTTCATCGCAATCAGTTGTTCCGGATCAGACACATAATTACCATCGGCATCGTAATACGTCCACCTGCCTTGATGGATGGGCATCGGCTTTCCATTTTCACTACCCACCACCGAATTGGCGCCATCCGCCAAGCGCAACATTTCTTCCACACTGACCGATGCACCGGTGGCTCCCTGAAACATAGTGGATACATCAAAATTTTTGTAGGTAAATCCCAACGAGAAACCAAAGTTGAAATCCGGTAGCAAATTGCCGATGGGCACGATGTCGTAGTTGTCGATGATTCCGTCCGGAGCGCCATTGACTCCGCTGATGTCTTTGTATTTCAAGTCGCCGGGTGCAATGGTAGCCTTTCGCTCCATATCCACGGGACTGTTTTTGATTTCGTCCCACGAATTGTAAAAGCCTTCGGACACATAACCGAAGAGAGTGCCAATCGGACGTCCGGTCTGAATACTCATTTTGTAGTAAGAGGGTGGTTCGTCCATATCCAGAATTTTGTTTTTAGCATACGAAAATGTTCCTCGCATAAAATAGGAGAAATCATCATTCAGTTGGTCACGCCACGAAATTTCGCCGTCCCATCCTTGATTCTCGGTACGCCCAAGATTTGCCGGAGGCAGTATTTTCAGCAATGCGTTTTCCACACCGGAGAATACCTGCAAGTAGCCGGCATAAAAAACAACGCCTTCCCGCACGGCCAGAATATCTTTCCGGTAGTTGTAGAAATAGTCCACAGTAAGCGACAAACGGGAATTGAACATGCGGAGGTCAAGCCCCAGGTCTGTTTTGTAATCGGTTTCCCATTTGATATTCGGATTCGGATATTTGATCATTCCGAGCGCTTCTATCTTCGAATTGTCTGTCGTTCCGAAATGATAATCCATTACCCTGGCATAATTTTCCAAATAAGCATAACCGTTGCCGGCAATCTTGTCCGAACCGCTCAAGCCGTAGGATCCTCTCAATTTCAGCATATCCACTTTAATCGGTTCAAAAAAAGACTTCAAATAGGGTTCTTCCGCCAAATTCCAACCTCCGGAGAACGCGGGAAACAATTGGTAACGGTTGCCTGCGGGAAACTCGTCGGAACCGTTGTATCCGGCGCTTAGTTCGGCAATGTAGCGGTGGGCATAGTTATATCCCAAACGTCCCGAATAGCTGATGGAGTTGCGTTGATTGCCTGCTCCGGTACGATTGGAGTACCAATTGCCCAATACTAAACCGTCCACGTTATGGTCGCCAAAACTGCGGTTATATGCTACATCGAAGCGGGTATTGATTTGTATCATCGGAGCATAATTTTCAGAACCTGCCGCAAGCGTGGGCAAGATATACTGGTAGGGAATGATCGGTTCGTAGGACTGGGCTCGCGGATCGTAGTAGTAGTCCAGTACTTCGTTACGGGTCAGGCTCCTGCTGAAGCCCCATGTATTGGTCAGTCCCAATACCGCTCTCGCTTTCAGTCCTTTCGTGAGGAAATCAAGCTTGTGTTCCAAGGCAATATTTCCGTTCACATTGTTACGGAACTGACGGTTGTAACCGCCGTAAGTGAACAATGCCAAGGGATTGATATACGTCTGTGTATATCCGCCAAATGTGCCGTTAGGGTTGATGGCGGGGTAATGGTAGGGAGTAATTCCAGCCCCCAGCAAGCGTTGGAAAATAGAGCCGCTTGCTCCCCGCGTGGAGGGTAGATTCGGCTCGTTGATTTCCGTCAGAATGGCATTGGCATTCAACTTAATCAAGAAATCTTTCGTTACATTGACATCAAAATTGGAACGAACATTGTAACGCTGCTGGTAATAATCATTTTCAAAGTCTTCCTTTCTCGGCTGGTCTTTGAATAAACCGCCCTGATCGAGGTAGGCAAACGAAACAAAATACTTCATTTTGTTCGTACCGCCCTGTACATCGGCGGTGTATTGCTGTTGCGCCGAGAACTTTTTATAGACCAAATCGTACCAATCCACGTCGGGATAGCCGTAAGGGTCGTCGTGCAGGCGGTAATGATTCAAAGCTTCATCACTGAAATAACGTTCACTTGCCAGAGCCACTGTATTCTGGTTGTTTAGATGGAGTTCTTTCAGCAAGGATAAACTTTCGTAAGAATTGAGGAGTTCGTTTTTATACGTTGGCCGTTGAAAACCGTAATCCGCGCGGAAAGTCAGTTTCGGTTTGCCTTCTTTTCCCCGGCGAGTGGTTACCAGAATAACCCCGGAAGCTCCTTTTACGCCGAAGATTGCCGTACTGCCGGCATCTTTCAAGATACTTACGTCTTCAATATCATTGACCGTCAATCGGGATAAGGTTGTTAAATCCGATTCGATATCGTCGATCAATATCAACGGTGAATGTTCGATTCCTTGGGCAAATGTACCAATTCCGCGGATGAATAATTCCGCCGCATCCTTTCCGGGTTGTCCGCTACCTTGCAGTTGGAACAAACCGGGTAACCGCCCCGCCAATGTATTCTGAAGATTTGTTGACGGTATTTGCCGAAGTTGTGCGGCATTGACTTGACTGATAGCAGCCGTGTTGGAGATGCGTGATTTGGTGCCGAAGCCGACTTGTACGATTTCCACTTCCTGCAACATTCGGTCGTCCGGCTCTAAAACGATACGCATTTCACCCGTGGTATGCGCAAGCGTTTTCGATTTATAACTTATATAAGATACCGTAATTTTGGAAGTCGGCGATTTGATTTGCAAACTGAAATCTCCGTCTATTCCGGTAATGGTTCCATTACTTGGATTATCCTGTTCGATGACAGACGCCCCAATCAATGTTTCTCCTTGATTATCTGTAACTATCCCTTTCACGGTTGTTTGGGCAAACAGAGCAAAAGGCATGTATGTTAATAGGATGATTATAATGTGTTTCATGTTTTTTGATATTTATGTTTTTAATAAGACCAACCCTGATTTTGTTTTAAGTTCTTATTGCCTAATAATTCAAATCGAGGGATAGGATACCAATACATGTGCGGGGCAAAAATGCCGCCCTCGCGGATGGTAGGATATGCGAAAACAAACCTTCCGTTTTCTTGCCGGGTAATGCGCACTCCTTTGATTGCTTGGGTCATCACAGCATCTCCATCACCCGCGGCACAGATTTTCCAGCGGCGAATATCCCAAAAACGATGTTCTTCAAACGCCAATTCAATCCGGCGTTCGTTGCGGATAATCCTGCGCATCAATTCTTGCGAGTAGCTGCCGGCAGCGGGCAATCCGTAACGTTGATCAACACCCGGAGTAATACCGGCTCTTTTCCGCAATTCTATTAAACCGAAGGTGATTTCCGTATCGTTAGTCGGATCGCTTTCGTTGACCGCTTCTGCATAATTCAGTAAAATTTCGGCGTACCGGAAAATCTGATAATGATGATGCAAGGCATCGTAGGAAGTAGAATTGGACATGTCATAATTTCCCAAAAATTTCTTCAGATAATAACCGGTGCGTGTATAGGTGGTACCTAATTCGGCGCCGTTGTTCGCTCCGCCAACAAACAATTCTAACGATCTTCGCATCCACCTCGATCCGTGGGTAAAGATTGTACGTCCCAGGCGCGGATCGCGGTTGGTGTATGGACTTTGGTCGTTGTAGTTGGACGCCGGATCAATTCCTTGCGCCGGATCGTAATTGACAAAAATGGATTTGCCCGTGGACGTAAGGAAAGCATCCACCAGATTTTGACTGGGGCTGGTAGCTCCGTTCATCCGGGTGGAACCGAGTACAAAACCGATGGGACTGTTACTTACTTCCAAGTTATTGTTGGCAGTCGCTTCTTTTACCATAATCATTTCGCGGTTTGGAAATTCGGATGCAATCATGGCAAACAGTTTGGTTTGGTCAGAGCCGTTGTACAAGGCATATACTCCCAAGTCTATCAATTCTTTGGCAGCCTCCGCCGCTTCTTTCCATTTATTGATATCTTTGTTTTCGTTATACAAATCACTGGCCAGATAGAGTTTCAGTCGGGAAAGCAAAGCCAGCGCCACGCCTTGATTCACATGTCCAATTTCGCCGACATCGGCTGCGGAGGTTGATTGAGCTGCATGTAAACTGTAATAACAAGTTTGAGGATAGGTTGTACTGTCGGAACTGATTTCACTGATGATGTAATGGGCAACATCCTCAATCGTATTGCGGGGAATATGCACATCACTCCCCTCATTCAACACTTTGTCGTACAACAAGGGAACTCCTCCCCACCGTTTCAGCAACTCGAAATAGTAGTAAGCCCGCAACAAACGCGCTTCGGCTTTCATCTGTTCCATCCGCGGCAGGGGTATTTGCGTAGAAGACGGAAAAAGTTGTACTTTTTCCAGAAACAAGTTGACGCGGCGGATACCGGTATAATTAGAGGACCATGCGCTACCGTCCAATCCGGCAATATTACCTGCCGACAACAAGCCGTTGCGGTAATTATCCAAAGCCGTACCTTTGGTCGGCAAAGCGTCGTCGGTGGCTGCATCCAGATACGAATTGTCGATACGGGTATGCAGTGTAGGCAGGTTGAGATAGGTAGCATAAAACAGCCGGATAATCGCACTGTTTTCGGTTGAATCCGCAGGATCCAACACTCTTTCTTCCGTAACCCAATTCAAAGGCTCCGACTCAAAATTATTGCAAGCCGGAAACGACATCAGCAGAGAGAAACAGAAGAGAAATGATATGATCAGAAATGGATGCTTTTTCATATTCTTTGATGTATTAAAATTGAATATTGATACCACAGTTATACGCTTTCATATTGGGAACACTCGAAAAATAGATCAATTCGGGGTCGCGGTCTTCCAGCGGGGAAAGGGTCAGCAAATTGTATGCGTTGACAAAAAACTTAATACCCGACAAGTGAATGGACGACATCCACAATTTAGGCAAAGCGTATGACAACTCAATATTTTTCAAGCGCAGGTAGCTTGCATCTTTCATCCAGAAAGAGGAAGTCCGCTGATTGTAAGCGTTGCCTTTGGCAGACACTCTCGGATAGCGGGCGTTGGGATTGGTGTCGCTCCAAACATCGGCCTGTTCTTTCAAGGCTTGTCCGTAAGTGCCTGAATAGCTGCTAAAAGGCAGGTCTTGCAGGTGTATCCGGGCATTTTGCACGCCCGACCATTGCATATTCAGTCCGAGGCCTTTCCATTCGGCATTGATATAGATTCCGTATTCGATGCGTGGACGGTTGGTGCCGATGGTGGTTTGATCGCAGAAGTCGATGATGTGATCGCCGTTTATATCTTTGTATTTCAAATCACCCGGCTCCGGAATGTAGCCTCCTTCGATCGTTGCGTAATTGGCTAAATAATCGTTGATATCTTCCGGAGATTGAAAGAATCCGTCTGCCACGTACCCAATTTGCTGGTAGCGTGATTTGCCTACCGCTTGCATAGAGGGTTCGGGATATTTGGGTTCGCCATTTGCCAACATTGTACTGCGGTAGATAGTCGTTTGCACATTGGCTTGCAAAAGCCATTCACCCAACTGTTTGCTGTAATCCAAATTCACTTCGAGGCCTTGGTGACGGTAAGCGCCTATATTTTCTGCTGCCGGATAAATAGCGACCAGGCTGTTGTAGCCTTTGGCCATATTGACTTGCAATATGTCGTAATGATAGTCGTTGAAATATTCCACCGTAGCGGTCAGCGATTGGTCAAAAACTTCCGCATCCGCGCCGAAAGAAAAGCGTGCGGTCTTGGCGTATTTCGCCTCAAAAGGGATGGAAGATTCTATCAGCGTTGGGAAGCTTGAGGCGGTCTGACCCAGAAGCACATTCCCTCCTCCGTTATACAGTTTGAAGTAGGAGAAATAATAATTACCCATGTTTCCGGTTCCGTTCCGGAAGAAAGCGCCGGTACCATCGTTGCCGTTCAAACCGTAGGTGGTGCGCAATTTCAAGGAATTGATTTGCGGTACATCGAAAAACGCTTCTTCGGAGATCTTCCAACCCAAACCGGCTGCCGGAAAGAAACCCCATTGCTTGCCCGGTTTCAGGTAATTCAAACTCATGGTCGAAAGACTTACCTCCGCCATATAGCGTTTGTCGAAATCATATTCCGAACGAAGATTGAAACCCTGTTTAATCATCGGCAAGTTATTGCCTGTGGGTATAAATTCATTAAACCAATAGGTAAATTTATTTTTCGAATGATGGTCGCCTGCTGCAAAGTCGTAGCCGGTAGCGAGATCCAAATATTGCAAGCGGTTCAAACGCGAATAGCCGGAAGCGCTGGACGGCAAACCTGCCTCTTGAATTTTTGTATAGTTATCGGAGGAATCTATAGGCTTGGTATCATCGTTATAGGTGTATTGCCAAACTTCAAATCCTTTGGTTCGTGCCAACTCTTCACGATAGGAAGAATTATAGGAATAGGTACCTTTTACATATAATCCTTCCAATGCTTTGTCAAAGCGATGCTCCAAAACAAAGTCGATATTAAAGTCGGTTTTAGGATACATGATATATCCTGATGCAAGACTGGAAGCCAACAGGTTGTTTTTGTAATAGCTATTTCCACCGTAAGTGGTTTCTACTCCTAATTGATTCACATTCGCCTCCGGATTGGTAGCGGGATAGGCATTGTTGGGGGTGTTATTCAAGCCATTGTAAATTTGTCCCATCATGGTTTTGCCCGGAGTGTTTTCGCGGAACATCTGCCCAAAGAGATTGACTTGCAAAAGTGTCCGTTCGGTCAACCGGATATCCACATTGGTGCGAAGCGAATATTTTTTGAATCTTTCCTGCGTATCATAAGCATTCATCGCTTTGTCCTGTTTCAAAAAACCCTGCTGGTCAAATACATTGAGGTCGATGAAATACTTTGCCAGGGCATTCCCTCCCGCCATATTCAGGTTGTATTGTTGAACAGGAGCATTATTCCGCAACAACAAATCATACCAATCTACATTGGGGTGGGTGTAAGGACTTGCTCCGGATTTATATAATTCCAAATCTTGGGGGAGATAAAGCGGCTGTTCTCCATCGTTTATCAAGGCTTGATTCAACAACGATGCGTAGTCGTAGGCCTCTAAAAATTCGGGACGGAAGATTTGTTGCATATTTGCCAACTGGGCGGTAAAGTCGATTCTCAATTTCGACTCATTGCCTCGTTTGGTTTTGACATACAAAATACCGTCGCCGCTCGACATGCCCCAGGCAGCCAATCCCAATCCGTCTTTGATAATCGAAACCGATTCGATCTGGCTGGCGGGAATATTGGCGTCCGAGCGTGGAATGCCATCCACGACAATCAACAGATTGCGACCGCGCATTTTCAATCCTGCTTTTTCAGAAGGATAACCTTGAGACATATCAACATGTAAACCTGGTAAGGTTCCATCCAAAAAGCCTTCCATCTGGAAAGTTGGCCGGTGCAATAAACGGTCTCCCGAAACGGTTGATACCGATTGCAGAAGCGTTGCGGGGTCTTGTTTGCCCAATAACATGCATCCCGGCCGGTCGTCCTTCGTCTCCGGTTGTACACTGTTTTCCTGCGCAAAAGACGGGAGAAAGCAACAACAAATGCTGAAGAATAATAAAACGTTTTTCATAATGATATAAGTATTTATTTTTTCAATTCTTTTTTCTGTAGCTAAATCTATGGATGATTATCTGTTTATCCGTAATTTAGTCGTCAATGGATGGACTCCGCCGCCGATTTTCAGGAGATATATTCCTGCCGGAACGGATACGTTGACCGCATTTACCGGTTCAACAAGGGTTTGTTCCCAAACTTTTTGTCCCGTAAGGGAATAAATAGAGAGTTTGTCGCCTTTCCGTTCATCGCCGGTTTGCACATAGAATGTTTGTCCGGAGTGTGCCGGATTGGGATACACGTGGATAGCGGCTTGCGGCTTTTTTATCGAAGAGATGGCCGTTTCGTCGCCTTTGCTGATGATTCCCAAATCAAATTCGGACACTTGAATGGTGCTTCCGCTTGAGGTATCCCATCCGGTGATGACTACTTTCACATATTGGTAGGTTACGGTTGCCGGAAGTGCGACTTGCACATCATTCTTTGTTACATCCAAAACCAGGTTCTCCTGCACCGGAACAAAATCATTCTCATTGCCCGTATGACTGCCGTAGAGCGAAACTTTATTGGCCCGCAAATAGGGATAAGTATTGCTGCTGCGATGATGCCATGTAAAATAATTGAACGATTCCGGTTGGTGCAGGTTGATAGTAAACGAAGGAATGTAGTCCGCCGGACCGCTTACTCCGCCATAGGTCAATCCCGGTTTGATGAATGCGAAGGCATTGACCCTGTTGTCATCAATGATGTAATTTTCCGAATCTCCGCCAACGACAGTATCCGGAACTCCGTTGATTGAAGTGGTAATTGTCCAGTTGGTTTTCTCCAAAGCTTCTTCTGCCGGTGCGGAAGAGGTAATGCCGCGGATGGGAAGCGGCAACCAGGACGGTTTAGTAGCACTGACGGCCGTGGCGCCGGTAATTGACAATATTGTTTCAATGCTTTGCGGCAACGGAATAATCTTGGTGCTTGCCAACGCTTGCGTGAAATTTGTTTCCTGTTGTCGTTTCAACAATGTCCCTGTTACCCGGATGCCCCATTGATTGAAATATTCGCGAAGGTCGTAGCCGCTTATTTGCGAGGCTTTCCAAATCAGATAGAAAATGCGTTCGTCGCTGGTGCCGCCGGCGGAAACTTTTTCTTCTCTCACTACTCGGTGCAGGGTTTTATAGAATGAATCGCCGAAAAGGCAGAACAGTTGCTCCCAAACCAGGAAGCGTACTTCGTTTCCATCTATTCCGACAAGCGCCTTCATGTCCGTGTCGTTGGTATCATACTTCCGGTTTTCTACCGGTTGGGCAAGATAGGTGTTGCGTACTTTTGCCCAGGTAGCATTCGATGTTCTCACATAGTCAGGGCCTACTATATTTCTTTCAACCACAAACGTGTAAATATTCACGGTAGATTCCGTTGCCAGATTAATCTGGTAGGCCGGCTGTTGGTGTTGATGTCCCAATTCATGCCCCAGCATCCAAATGTCGTTGCCGCCTCCGGGTTGTGTAAATTCGGTAAGATAACGCCTGATGCTTCCGTGCGGATAACCGGTATAGCCGGCGGTGTTGGCATGGGGATTTCCACTGGTGTTTTCTGTCAAAAGGAAGCGGATTTCTCCGGTGTTCATGCGATGATGTATGGGATTAGGGTCGTTGTTGTCCATTCCGCTGATAGTGTCTTCCAATGCGAGTAAGGTATGAAGGCCATCCAACCATTTTTTTTGATTAATGCCTCTGGAATATTGGTTTGCAGCTTCCCGGGTGGCGCAAACGATGACGTAATCGGAATGAAAGATTACATCCGGCGTTGGATAGGTATCCAGCATGTTTCTAAAGTCCGCTACAGTTGTGACACCATAAATGTAATGCGGAGCGCGCACCTGCTCGCTTTCTTCAGTAAAGATGATTCGGGCTTCTCCTTGTGGAGCACGTTTGGCGTTGGTTGTAAAACTGAGGTAAATCAGTCCGCCAAGCGTGTCCTGGTCGGCAACAATGGTATTGATCCCCTCTTTTAAGGCAACTGTTTTTTTTGCTCTTCCGGCCACATTAAAGCCCAGTGTACCCACCGTCAATTCGGGCATGCTTCCATCAAGGGCGGGAGTCAGGATTTCTACTTTTACCTTGACCTTTTTTCCGCGTTCGAGATAAAAACCGGTTGGCTGCTGGTCGAATTTTCGGTGACCTTGACACAAGCGAAGCCGTTCTTTTTCCGCGCCATTAATCTGTTTGAGTAGTATGGTGTCGGGATAAGGGGTTACGATGTCCACGGCAAGCGTTTTCCCGGCGATCATCAAACCAAGCAAAAAAATTAAAAAGGATTTGTTTTTCATGTATGCAAAATTTATTTTAACTGTATATTTTTAAAACACTCATTGCTATTGAATAGTTTTTAAGAAAAAAATCACATTGCAAATGTCTAATTTGTATAAAGAATACCTTTACCCAAATCGGCTTTTCTTTTACTTTAATTAATCAAAAAGCAAATTTCACTACCGGCCATAAGAAATGCGCCTATCCCGTAAACAGCTGTCATATCGGCCGTTGCCTTTTTAGGATTTGCGCCGATGGCTTGCACCCATCCCAATTTGCCTTCGGAATCAACAGCGGATGACAAGGCTTTCCACGATTTTTTCACTACCGGTTCAAATTCTTTTTTGTCTAATAAATTTTGGTTAATTCCATAAGCGATGGCGTAAGTGATTAATGCCGATGCGCTGGTTTCGGGTGAGGGATAACTGTCGGGGTCCAAGAGACTGGCATGCCAGAATCCCGAAGGGTCTTGCAACGAAGCCAGCCGGATGACCAATTCTTTCAACAAGTTTTCGTAAAACGGGCGATAGGGAGAATTTTCCGGCAACGTTTTTAAGATGTTGACTACTCCTGCGGCTACCCAGCCGTTGCCCCTGCCCCAGAAGATTTTTTTGCCGTTCGCTTCGCGTTGGTCGAAAAAGCTGCTGTCGCGGAAAAACAAATGTTCTTCGGGGTCATATAAATGTTGATAAGAGGCGCGGAATTGTTGATCCATAAAGCGCAAGTATTTTTCATCGCCGGTCAATTGTGTTAAGCGGGAATAAACGGGCGGAGCCATAAACAGGGCGTCGCACCACGACCATACTTGTTTATTGTTGACATGTATTTCCGGATGAGGCGGATTGCTTAAAATGCTTTCAATGCGGGTTTGGGTATTTTTGTATATCTCCGGTTGATTGGGAAAATCTTCGGCCATGGCAAGATAGAATTGTCCCATACACAATTCATCGGCGTGGTAGATGCCGTAGCTGGGAATTTGGATGAAGTTTTCGGCTAACTTCCATTTGCTTTCCATTCCGATATTGTATAGCCATTGATAACAGGCGGAATCGCCCGACAAGTTCGCCCATTTTTCCATACCGATGTATAAAACGGCATTGGTCCATGCATCGATGCCGTAGTCATGCAAATAGCCCGGACTTGCCTCTTTGCGGTATTTGAAATGGCGCATTTGCCAATCGGC
>JAITXK010000081.1 GCA_031284765.1 Candidatus Symbiothrix sp. | reverse complement strand
AGTTTGATGGCTGGCAACTACTACCGTGCCTTCCTCCAAGGCTTGTTGAGAGGCAATTCTTTTCAGCAGCAGATTCGTAGAGTCAGTTTGTTCAACTCGAATAATATTCATCGCGCACGGTTTTCGGGAGTTTTTTCATCACTTCGTCAATAGAGTGAAGAATCCATCCTTTGATTGCTTCATCGTTCATATCGCGATTGAAATACAGTGTATTCCAATATTTTTTATTGAAATGCCAGGCCGGCTCAGCGGCAGCATAATGTTCGCGCAATTCGATGGCTTTTTCCGGATCGCATTTCACGGTAATCTGTAACTCGGGATTTTCTAAGGGGATAAAGGCAAACATCTTGTTTTGTACTTTGAAGACTAAAGAAGTATCATCGAAAGGAAACGAGGCGGTTGCGTCTTTCAGTGACAGGCAATATTCGTGGAGTTGTTCTACATTCATAATCTATCTGCGATAGGTGTTTACAGGCGGATAAAAAGCGTCTTCGATGTGGTCGATTTCAAAATCCGGTGCGTTTCCGATGACTGAAATAATATCGAAACGTGCGGGCAAATCCACATCGAAATACTTGATATAAGCATCTGTGGCGGCAATGACATGCCGGATTTTCGTATTGGTCACCGCATCTTCGGGTGCATCCCAACGACCGTTGCGGGTTTTCACTTCCACGACAATGAGTTCGTCGTCTGTTTCGGCCACGATATCCAACTCCAAATGCCCCCTGCGCCAATTGACGTGGCGGATTCGGTAGCCTTTGGATTTGAGATATTCCGTAGCGGCGTTTTCGCCGGCTTTGCCAAAATCGTTGTGTTCTGCCATAGTGGGCAAAGCCCCGTTTTTAACAATAATTTTTTAAGAAATTAATCGTTATCGTCCATCATCGCCGTTTTGAAAGACCGGGAATGACTCATCTGAGCTTTTTCCATTTCCTCCTTACTTCCGACAATGATTTTTTCGTATTCTTTCAGACCAGTACCGGCAGGAATCAAATGTCCGCAGATGACATTTTCCTTCATCCCTTCCAATTTATCTACTTTGCCGTTAATAGCGGCTTCGTTCAATACTTTGGTGGTTTCTTGGAAAGATGCAGCCGACATAAAGCTGGTGGTTTGCAAAGCCGCACGAGTGATTCCTTGCAGAATCTGATTGGCCGTTGCAGGAATAGCATCGCGTGTTTCAACCAATTTCAAGTCACGGCGTTTCAATGCGGAGTTTTCATCTCTTAATTTGCGTGCCGTAACAATTTGTCCCGGTTTCAGATTGGGTGAATCTCCTGCGTTCAGAACCACTTTCTTGCTCCAGATGCGGTCATTTTCGTCCATCACTTCGTGTTTGTCGGCCAACTGTTGTTCAAGGAATCGCGTGTCACCTGGTTCAACAATTTCCACTTTGCGCATCATTTGACGGACGATTACTTCAAAATGTTTGTCGTTGATTTTTACCCCTTGCAAACGATATACATCTTGTACTTCGTTCACAATATATTCCTGAACAGCCGTAGGTCCTTTAATTGCCAAAATATCGGAGGGCGTGATTGCACCGTCAGACAAAGGCGTACCTGCGCGGACATAGTCGTTTTCCTGTACCAGGATTTGTTTCGACAATGAAATCAAGTAGGTTTTATATTCGCCTGTACGCGAAGTAATAATGACTTCGCGATTCCCGCGTTTGATTTTTCCGAATGAAACTTCACCATCAATTTCGGTAACAACTGCCGGATTGGATGGATTACGCGCTTCAAATAACTCGGTTACACGCGGAAGACCACCGGTAATATCACCCGTTTTACCTACTGCACGCGGAATTTTAATCAAGACCTCTCCTAATTTTACGGCATCGCCTTCTTCTTTTACTACGTGAGCGCCCAAAGGCAAGTTATAGGTTCGGAGAATTGCACCTTTTTCGTTCACAATGTGAGCGGCGGGTACTTTGGTTTTATCGCGCGATTCGGTAATGATTTTTTCTTTCAAACCGGTTTGTTCGTCGTATTCGTTTTTGTAGGTTACGTTTTCTATTACGCTTTCAAATTCCAGTTTACCAGCTGCTTCCGAGATGATAACCGCATTGAACGGGTCCCATTCCAAAATCACATCGCCTTTTTTAACGGTGTTGCCGTGTTTGAAAAATAATTTTGCAGCGTAAGGAACATTCTGTGTTGCCAAACTGATTTTTGTATTCGGGTCGATAATACGCAATTCCGATTGACGGCTTACTACAATCTTATTTGTTTTTCCGGTTTCGTCCGTAGCATCTACTGTCCGCAATTCGTCAATTTCCAAAATACCATCGTATTTCGATACAATATTGTTTTCTGCGGCAATGTTGGCTGCGATACCACCCACGTGAAATGTACGCAAAGTCAACTGGGTACCCGGTTCTCCGATAGATTGTGCGGCAATCACACCAACAGCTTCGCCTTTTTGAACCATTCGACTGGTGGCCAGATTTCGGCCATAGCATTTGGCGCAAACCCCTTTCTTTGATTCACAGGTCAATACCGAGCGGATTTCCACTCGCTCAATAGGCGAATCTTCAATTTTTTGAGCAACATCTTCCGTGATTTCTTCTCCCGAAGCGACAATCAATTCGCCGGTAATTGGGTGTTGAATATCATGTACGGAAACACGTCCCAAAATACGTTCGTAGAGAGAAGCAACTACATCTTCGTTGTTTTTCAATTCGGTTGCTTCCAAACCGCGCAATGTACCGCAGTCTTCTTCGTTGATAATCACGTCATGCGAAACATCCACTAAACGACGGGTCAAATACCCTGCATCCGCTGTTTTTAAAGCCGTATCCGCCAAACCTTTACGAGCACCGTGAGTAGAAATAAAGTATTCCAACACTGAGAGGCCTTCCTTAAAGTTCGACAAAATCGGGTTTTCAATGATTTGTCCGCCTTCTGCGCCTGATTTTTGCGGTTTGGCCATCAAACCACGCATACCGGATAACTGGCGAATCTGTTCTTTTGAACCACGGGCGCCTGATTCCAACATCATAAATACGGAGTTGAAACCTTGGTCATCTTCACGCAATTGCTTCATCAAAATATCGGACAAACGAGAATTGACATGCGTCCAAGTATCAATTATCTGATTGTAACGTTCATTATACGTGATAACCCCCATGTTATAGTTATTCAGAATTTGTTCTACTTCGTCATAACCTTCCTGTACAAGGGTTTCTTTTTCCTTCGGAATAATAATATCGTCAAGGTTGAACGACAAACCTCCTTTGAAGGCCATCGTATAACCCAAGTTTTTGATATCGTCCAAGAATTGAGCTGTGCGAGCTACTCCGCAGGTTTTGATAACCTTACCGATGATTTCGCGCAACGATTTTTTAGACAATTCTTCATCAATATAGCCCACTTCTTTTGGAACAAATTCATTCACCATAACACGGCCAACCGATGTTTCAATCATGTGATTGATGGGGTTTCCGTCTTTGTCAATGTCATCCACATAAATAAGAATGGGGGCGTGAATATCTACTTTCCCTTCGTTGTAGGCAATCACGGCTTCTTCGGGGCCGTAAAACTTCAGTCCTTCGCCTTTCGCGCCTTTACGCAGTTTGGTAATGTAGAACAATCCCAACACCATGTCCTGAGAAGGCACGGTAATCGGTGCACCATTAGCAGGGTTCAAAATATTGTGCGAAGCCAGCATCAACATCTGTGCTTCCAAAATGGCTTCATTTCCTAACGGAAGATGCACAGCCATCTGGTCGCCATCGAAGTCGGCGTTGAAAGCCGTACAAGAAAGCGGGTGCAACTGAATTGCCTTTCCTTCAATCAATTTCGGTTGGAAAGCCTGAATACCCAAGCGGTGCAGGGTCGGGGCACGGTTCAAGAGAACAGGATGTCCTTTCATTACGTGTTCCAGAATATCCCAAACAACCGGTTCTTTTCTGTCAACAATTTTCTTAGCCGATTTGACGGTTTTTACAATACCACGGTCGATTAATTTGCGGATAATGAATGGTTTGTATAATTCGGCAGCCATTCCTTTCGGAATACCACATTCGTGCATTTTCAATTCGGGGCCAACGACAATTACCGAACGGGCCGAATAATCGACACGTTTACCCAACAAGTTTTGACGGAAACGGCCTTGTTTACCTTTCAAACTGTCGGACAAGGATTTCAACGGGCGATTGGCATCGGTTTTTACTGCGCTGGATTTGCGGGAGTTATCAAACAACGAATCGACCGATTCCTGCAACATCCGTTTTTCGTTGCGGAGAATCACTTCGGGCGCTTTGATTTCAATCAAGCGTTTCAGTCGGTTGTTGCGGATAATTACGCGGCGATATAAATCGTTCAAGTCGGAAGTAGCGAAACGTCC
>JAITXK010000052.1 GCA_031284765.1 Candidatus Symbiothrix sp. | reverse complement strand
TATATTTTTTCAAATTTATCCGTTTGTGTGTAATTGAAAATTTAATGCTAACTTTGCAAAACAAAAAAATATTAATTCATTAATTATAAACACAAGAAAAAAATGGAAACACCGGTATCAGAAAAAAGCACAAAAGCGGAAATCCTGAAGGCTTATGAAACATTGTTGACAAACGTTCAAAATGCCAAAGCTGATATTCCCAAACAATTACAGGAAGAGAAACAGAAACAAGAAACCCTGAACAAAGTGGCGGGAATTACCAACGATGGAATCGTAAAAAACATCACCCACCTCAAAGCAAGTCTGGGTAGTTCATTGGATGAAATCCTGCAAAGTCTGACAAGCGAATTTAAGAAATTAGAAGAAATCCGCGCCGCCATCACTGTGGAAAAACAGTCGCTCGAAGACTTGTATTCTCTATCGGCCAATACGGACTCTTTGGCTGCCATGTTACTCGTACATAAAGAAAAAGAAGATACCTTTAATGCTGAAATGGCTGAGAAAAAAGAACAATGGGAACTCGAACAGGCAAAACAAAAAACCACAGAACAAGAATATGCCGATGACTTGTCCAAACGCCGGAAACGGGAAGAAGAAGAATATCAATATAACCTGAAAATCAAACATCAAAAAGAACAGGACGAATATGATACCCGGAAAATTCAATTGGATAAGGAACTGACGGATAAAAAGGCTCAATTTGAACAGGAAGTTTCCAACAGGGAACAGGCATTGAAAAATGCCGAAGCCGAATTGACCGAACTCCGGAAAGATAATGCGGAATTTCCGGCTAAATTGGAAAAAGCTTTGAAAGATAAAGAAGTGGAAATTACCAAACAACTTCAGACAAAATATGATTTCGACATCCAATTGATGGAAAAACAAAATGAAGCCGACATTCGTCTGAAAGACCAGATTATCGAATCATTGCAGGAAAAAATCAAAGAACAGCAGGCGCAATTGAAAGAAAATACGGACAAAGCCAATCGTGCTGAAGCCAGCGTAAAGGATATTGCGGTGAAAGCGATTGAAAATTCCTCGAAAGTGCGCATGTTTACTGCTAAGGCTGAAAAGGAGGAGATTTAATTTTAATATCGCATCAATAAATGGAAACCCTCTTTATCGGAATCGGCATTGTCATCGGCAGCCTTATCGCCTGCATCATCTGCAACCTTCGCAACAAAACCAACAGTGTTCCCAAACCGGAATACGAAGGTTTACGCACACAATTGAACGCATTGCAAATCCAATTGCAATCAAAAATCGCCTCGCTGGAAACCGAGATGGTGAATAACGAAAAAAAGATTGCCGAACTGTTGGAAACGAATGCGAAACAAGTGCGAACAAGCGAAGAAAAGCAATTGGAAATTCAATCGCTGAACCAAAAATGGACGGAAGAAAAAGCTTCCAACAAAGCGTTGATGGAAAAACTCGCCGCCCAAAAAGAAGAATTTGCAAGCATCCAAAAAACGGCGCATCTACAGTTTGAAAAAGTCGCCGCCCAGATTCTGGAAGAAAAATCCGGCAAATTTACTGAACTGAACAAGACCAATATCGAAGCCATTCTCAAACCATTGGGCGAGAACCTGGACAATTTCAAAAAGAAAGTGGAGGAAACCTACGACAAGGAATCCAAGCAACGCTTTTCATTGGAAGAAAAGGTCAAAGAACTGGTCGAACAAACGAATAAAGTCAGCAACGAAGCCAATAATCTGGCCACCGCCTTGAAAGGTCAAGCTAAAAAACAAGGCAACTGGGGCGAAATGATTTTGGAAAGCATCCTGGAACAATCGGGATTGGTCAAAAACCGCGAATACTTCCTGCAACAAACCATTCAAGATGAGGACGGCAAAAATCTGCGTCCCGATGTGCTGGTCAAATTGCCCGATAACCGCATCATCATTATCGACTCCAAGGTTTCACTAACGGCTTATGAACGGTTTTCATCGTCCGAAAATGCCGAAGAACAAGCACTCTCGGTCAATCATCACCTTAAGTCGGTGTACGCGCATATTGATGAATTGAGCAACAAACAATACGATAATCTGGAGCAATCGCTCGATTTTACCATGATGTTTGTACCGGTTGAACCGGCCTATCTCCTCGCCATCCAAAGCGACCCCAATCTCTGGTCGTACGCCTATTCCAAACGAATTGTACTGATTAGTCCCACCAATCTGATAGCCTGTCTGAAACTGATGTCCGATTTATGGAAACGCGAACAACAAAGCCGCAACGCCATGGAAATTGTGAAGCGGGGCGAACTGCTGTACGAAAAGTTCGTCGTCTTTACCGGCACGCTGGAAGAAGTCGGAAAGCACATCAGCAAAACGCAACAGTCGTATCAATCGGCCGTCAACCAGTTGAACGGTGGTGCAGGCAATTTAGTAGGTCAAGCCATCAAACTGAAAAGTTTGGGATTGAAATCGGGCAAGGAAATTCCGCTTTCGATGCTTCCTGTCGATTTTGAACCGGAAGTTTTACTTTCTGTGTAATCCGTGTTCGATTGCAACTTCATCCTCCTTATTTTTAATTAAAATACTATTCAAAAATTTTATAAGAAACAACAAAATAATGAGGCGAGGAATCCAAGAGTTCTTTTGTATCTTCCGCATTTAAGGATAAATCTGTTGCTCCACAGAAACGCTCGAATTCTGTTTTTTCGTCATACCACGACGACGCATATACTAACAATGGAATCGTTTCATTTAACACCCAGTCTGCTTGGCTGTAACTTCGCCAATAATAAGACTGAGACTCACGGGTTATCTGTTTCTTTACCGGCAGCGTCAAATTCATATTATACGTTTCAATCGTAATTAAAGATGTACTGTCCGTTTCTTTCGTGTAACAAGTTATAGATTCAATATAGTCACGGTATTCAATTGTTTCATTATTTTTGGTTTTTTCATAATATGAATAGGTATTATCCATGGAAAACTCATTACCATCGTCCACTTTCTCGCCGGTAACATATTCATTGATGTAAAAAGTGAGTTGATACTTTTTGTTAAATGGTTTTAATGGAAAATGAAAAATCCGAACGCCCGCCATTTCTAATGCTTTTACCAAATGCGCCTTGTTGATTCGGTCTAATTGGTACATGTTGAATTTGTCCTGTTTCGCTTCTTGTGAATGCAAATTTTGCTTATATTCTTGTCCATGCACAAACACTATTACTGTCAATAATAGCAATAGTATTAAAATACTTTTCATTTTCATGCTTTTGTGTATTTTTCATTAATGGGCAAATGTACACATTTTTTAAATGCAACACACGTGTCAATTAAATTCCACGGGTTAAATTTTAGTAATAATCCGCTCGCGCAACT
The DNA here is from genome assembly GCA_031284765.1 of Candidatus Symbiothrix sp. GTDB lineage: Bacteria > Bacteroidota > Bacteroidia > Bacteroidales > Azobacteroidaceae > Azobacteroides. The sequence goes on along the minus strand of JAITXK010000052.1, from coordinate 5,746 downwards.
GCAAAGCAATCTCCTTTTTCGGGTTTTTCCACAGTTCAGCCAATCGCTTGGTCAAGTCGATTTGACGGGCAATATCGCCTTCGGCTCCCGCTTGTTTAATCTGCCGGTTGAGGTCTTCCATTTGGTATCTCAAAATAGCATCTTTGTAATTATTCATCACATAAGGTACTTCTTCGCGCAACATTCTGTTGAGGGCAGCTTGATGATCGGCCTTGCGCTTTTCCTCGTCCGGTTCTTCCGTTTTGTTCTTCGAATGGATTTTGCTTTCGATGTAGCGGTCGGTGGATATATCGACGGCAAAGCGGCTGATGTCGGGGTCGGGATGATTGCAAAAATGCAATTCGGCGATGAAATTTTCGTCTTTGATTTTGGAAAACCCTTCTGTCAGTATTTTTTGATATAAAGGATTCGACAATTCAATATCATCATACTGCAAATCGGAGGCGATAAATTCGATGAGGTTAATGGCAATATTCTCTTCTTTATCCACAATGGATTGTTCCCCGTAGCGAACGATGTAATACAGAATGTTCTTTTCGTATTCCTCGAAAGGCGAAGCAGGCGCAACAGCCGTTGCCGTTGGCGCAGCATTGCCTGCCGGAAGTTCTTCCGGAGAGGAAGGCGGTGTTGTCGAGAGGGTATCTTCCTTGCCCACAAGGTCTGAATAAAGGCTTTTCTTCTTCTGCGTAAGCAATTCCTGCCGTTTTTTAGCGATGCTTCCAACCAATACGCGCTCGTCCATATCCAGCAATTTGGAACATTCTTTGACATAAACCAAACGAATTATTTCTTCGGGAATGAGGGCAATCGTATCGACAATTTCCGTAATAATCTGTGCCTTTTTGACCGGATCGCTCCCTGCCTCCTTAATCAGCAGACCGGTTTTGAACTGCACGAAATCGGTTTCATGTTCGCGAATGTACGTGGTAAATTCCGAAGCGGAGCGGCTTCGTGCAAATGAATCGGGGTCTTCGCCATCGGGAAGCAAGAGTACTTTGATATTCAAACCCGCTTCCAGCAACAAATCAATTCCGCGCAAAGCGGCTTTGATGCCCGCTGCATCGCCATCGTACAGCACGGTAACATGATTCGTAAAGCGATGAATGAGGCGGATTTGTCCCGGAGTAAGCGCTGTTCCCGATGAGGCTACCACATTCTCAATGCCCGCCTGATGCATTGAAATGACATCGGTATAGCCTTCAACCAAAAAGCACCGGTCGTGTTTGACCATTGCTTGACGGGCGAAATAAATGCCGTACAACTCGTTGCTTTTGTGATATATCTCACTTTCGGGCGAATTGAGGTATTTGGCGGTTTTTTCGTCTTTCTTGAGGATGCGTCCGCCGAAAGCTACTACTTTGCCCGACAAGGTATGCACGGGAAACATCACTCTTCCGCGAAAACGGTCAACCGAATAATGATTATCTCCGCTAATGGTCAAGCCGGTTTTCTCGAGCAATTGCTTTGTGTAGCCGGCCTTCAAGGCCGTTTGTGTAAACGAATCGCGTTCTTCCAGGGAATAGCCCAGTTGGAATTTTTTGATAATATCTTCCCGAAAGCCACGTTCGCGAAAGTAGGAAAGGCCAATGGCTTGCCCTTCTTCCATCAGAAACAGATTATCGGAAAACGTTTTTTGTGCAAATTCGTTGAGGATGAACAGGGATTCGCGTTCGTTTTGCGCCTGTTTTTGTTCATCCGTCAGTTCGATTTCCTGCACTTCGATGTGATACTTTTTAGCCAGATATTTGAGCGCTTCCACATAGGAAAGTTGCTCATGTTTCATGATGAAATGTAGGGGAGTACCGCCTTCGCCGCAGGCAAAACATTTGCAGATGTTTTTGGCGGGCGAAATCGTGAATGAAGGTGTTTTATCATCGTGGAACGGGCATAATCCCACATAATTCACCCCCTTTTTGCGCAAGGTAATGAAGTCGGAAACCACATCCATAATTTGTGCGGTCGACAAAATTCGTTCCACTGTTATACTATCAATCATGCCGGCAAAGGTAGTGAAAAACTTGTGTAAGTCCCATATTTCATGTACTTTTGCACCCTTATGAAACACCTGTATTTATTTATATTATTAACAATAAGTAGTTTATCTATTATAGCCCGTTCTCCCAAAGAAGAAATGCGAGCCGTTTGGCTGACCACCAATTACGGGTTGGATTGGCCCAGTAAACCCTTTCGCAATTCCAATGAAATCAGTGACCAACAAGATGAAATGATCAATATCATCGACCATTTGAGTCAGGCAAATTTCAATACGGTATTTATTCAGGCCCGTCTGCGGGGTAGTGTGATCTATAATTCTACCATAGAACCGGTCAGTTCGTATATTCAATCGGTGCCCAATACCTGGTCGCAATACGATCCATTGGCGTTTGTTGTTTCCGAATGTCATAAAAGAGGCATGGAGTGTCATGTTTGGTTTGTGACCTACCCGATGGGAAGCGAGTTGGTTCTTGGTCAGGAAAACACTTCGCCTTCCCTCAAAAGCAATAAAGACAAGACGAAACGCTACAAAGAAGAATTTTATTTAGATCCGGGCAATCCCGACACGAATGCGTATTTAGTATCCCTGATAGAGGAAATTGTGGATAATTACGATATTGACGGCATCCATTTGGATTATCTCCGTTATCCGGAAAATTCCGCCGATTTTCCGGATAATGCCACTTACCTGCGGTATAGCAAAGGCCACAGCAACAAAAACGAATGGCGGAAAGAATGTATCAACCGTTTTGTTTACGAAACGTATGATGTAATCAAATACCACAAACCCTGGGTGCAGGTCAGCAGTTCGGTTGTAGGATTTTATGACCAATTGCCCGATTCAAAATTGCACCATTGGACGGCTTTGAGTGTATCGCAAGATCCGGAAAACTGGTTAGCCGCGGGCAAACACGATTTTATTGTTCCAATGATGTATTATTCCGATTCCTTGTTTTTCCCGTTTCTTCCCGATTGGAAAAACAGGAGTCATGAACGATTAGTCATACCCGGTTTGGGATTATTCCAATTGGACGAAACCAATCAAAATTGGAGTGTAGATAAGATTACAGAACAAATCCACAGTTCGCGCGAAAATCAAATGGGCGGGAATGCTTTTTACCGGACCCGTTATTTGCTGGATAACAAGAAGAATATTTTGTCGGAAATAGCGGAGCATTTTTACCAACGCCCTGCATTGCTCCCCCGTTTGACTTGGTTGGATTCCATTCCGCCTCTTCCACCCCAACAGTTGGATGCTTCCATTAGCGGAGTGTTTCTGTATTTGTGTTGGCAACCCGTTCAACAGCCGGATGCTAAGGCGGTGTATTATAATGTATATCGTTCGGAAACATGGCCGGTTGACAGTAGCAATACGGATAATTTGGTAGCTGCCCGCGTCCCCAATCGCATGCTATTCATTCCGATCAATCAGGAAGAAATAAGCGGTTACTATTATGCCGTAACAGCTTACGATCGTTATCATAATGAAAGTACGTTATCGGAACCTGTTTATTTTGCAACCGGCAGACTTGAATAAAAATTTCTTTTTATTGATTCGCATTAATAGGAATAAAATTTTAAGTTGCCCTGAAATCGCCTTTTTACAGTTTGGATTTGTAAAACAAAAAGTATAAATTTGCAAAAAAATATTGTTGCATATTAAAACACAAAAATAGGTAGTGATAAAAAGTAATTAATTGAATACTAAATAATTGAGCTTTATGCTCTTGTTCTCACCTAACGAAATCTGATTGTTTTTAGATTCAATCATTAATATCTGCCACAAACACAATGCAAAAGTTCTTCTTTTTACCCCACCTGCATACAAAACCTATCGTGAACATTTAAACGAAAAACAATTAAATGCAATGATAAAAACGGCGAATAAAGTTGCAAATAGTCATTCAAATTGTAGCTATACAAATTTAATGACCAATAGCACTTTCATATCTGCTGATTACTATGATGCTGACCATTTATCTGAAATAGGGGCAAAAAAATTATCTATACTGATAGACAGATATATTGAGAACACAAAAAATGGAAATTGTCAATCTCAATTGCGCCGGCATTGACATTGGCAGCAGGTCGCATTTTGTTGCTGCAGTCATGCCACTATTTTGAGCATCCCCAGCGAAATAGCAACCCTGTAAAACTCCTTCGGAATATTTGTTTTTTGACCAAAAAAGAAAAATGAAAACACTACTGAATATCCGGAAACAAATGGCTAAATTTGCACTGGCTAATGAAGATTTAGAGATTCATAATAATTTAATTATCAGCGAGATACATAAATATTAGTTAGAACTTGCCGACGTGTGGTTTTGCAAGTTTTCTGTACAGCGTGAGACAGCGATTGCGGACATTCGACATTTCTGACGGACGACAGAACGTGCTCGGCTCGTTTGATAATTTTTTACCGACTTGACAACTGACAACGAAAAAAATGTACTTTTGTAACGAAAAACAGAAATATGAATAATAATCTGACAATAAAACTAATTTCACCTCGCATGAGTTTGCGACCAATGGATTCTGAAATGAAAAGGCGTATGTCTCCGCCACTTTCATTGGTTACGCTTGCTTCCATGACACCAAAACAGCATTTTGTTTATATCGAAGATGAAAATATTGGTAAAATAAATTTTGATGACAATCCTGATTTAGTTGGCATTACTGTAAGTGTTGATACTGTTTATCGTGCATTTGAGATTTCAAAAAGATACAGAGATAAAGGTACAAAAGTCGTTTTCGGTGGTATCCATGCAAGTGCTTGTCCGCAAGAAATGAGTGGGCACTGTGATTCGGTTTGCGTTGGCGAAGCTGAAAATCTTTGGAAACAAATTATTGAAAATTGTATTGTGGACAATTTAAAACCAATATACTTTCACTCTGAGCCGACAGACCTTTCTCTCGTTCCGATAGCCAATTGGAATTTTATCAAACACAAAGAAAAATATCTTTACTATAATGTTGTAGTTACGAGCAGAGGATGCCCTTTTCGATGTGAATTTTGCTACAACAGTTGCGATTATGTGAGCGGAAAATACAGAAATCGTCCCGTAGAAGATATTATCGAAGAAATCATGCGGATTGGAACAAAACAAATTATGTTTATTGACGATAATTTTATTGGTAATATCCGTTGGACAGAATCTTTGCTTGAAAAAATCACCCCTTTGAATTTGATTTGGCACGCTGCCGTTTCCACCAACATTGTGCATTATCCCGAATTGATTGTCAAAATGGCAAAAACTGGTTGCCGTAGCCTGTTTATAGGTTTTGAATCTATTAATGCAGCGTCATTAACAAGTGTCAATAAGCAACAAAACAAAATATCCGAATATGAGAAGTTGATACAACTTCTTCACGAAAATGGAATTATGGTCAATGCAAGCCTTGTGTTCGGTTTTGACAACGATACGATAGAAACATTTTCCCAAACGCTGAATTGGCTTATCAAAAACAAAGTGGAAACAATGACAGGTCATATTTTAACGCCTTATCCGGGAACAATACTGCATAATAAATTGAAAAAAGAAAACCGTATTATTTGTAGCAACCTTGAAAAATATAATACCTCACATGTCGTTTTTCAACCGGCAAATCTTACTTCCGAACAACTGCAAGCAGGGTACCGAAAAATGTATAGCAATTTTTATTCTTTACGCAATATTCTGAAACGCCGTCCACAGAACAAACGAATGGTTGCTTCTTATTTTTTATTCAATTTTGGATATCGCAAATATGG
>JAITXK010000031.1 GCA_031284765.1 Candidatus Symbiothrix sp. | reverse complement strand
CCGCCAAAGCCGATGAAACGACGACCATTGACGTACAGGCTTAATCGCCGAGGCTCGCTGAAGCCAAATGGTGTTTGAAGACCGCTTGGCTCATAAACCGCTTCATCGAAGGTCATTTGGCGGACTCCTGATTTGAATTGAGTAGTATCGGATATTTTTCCATGGGTCTCAAAACTCAGTTTCACATCGTACAAATACGGTTCGCCATAGCCTTTCGGCCACCAAAGTTTCGGATTTTGCAAAGCCAAAGTCGGATTCGTGACCGGGTCTAAATTCACCACTTTCGTCTCAGCAGAAGCCAACGTTACCGTTTGTTCAAATTCAGCATCCCCGAAAGAGCCTTTCAATGTACCGCTCACTTCCTTATTTGAAGTATTGACCAAAGTAACTTCAACAAACACTTTGGCAGAGGTCGTATCCGGTAAAGGAAGTTCTGTGCGTACAAAGGGATTTTCTATCGTTACCGAGCCGGTATGAGTCAGAAATACATCATTCCAGATACCGATATCCCGACCTCGGATAGTTGGAATCCAATCCCAACCGATAGTGGCATGGAAGGTTGGATTATCAGCTCCCGGAATACCGCCGTTTTGATCGTGGCTAAAAGCGGTTGGCTCTTTTACCGCCCCTTGGTGGAGATTCTTCACGATTTCGATGGCAAGCACATTCTTTCCTGTGGTAAGTAAATCGGAAATATTGAATTTGCCCCTCTTGAATCCGCCATTCACATTGCCTACTTTTTGACCGTTCAAGAAAACGTTGGCTTTCCAGTTGACACCATCAAAATTCAGAAAAATAGTGTCATCGGAAAAATCGGCAGGAAGGGTAAATTCATTTCTGTACCAGAAATTGGAATAGAAGAATGATTCGGAAATAGTTAATATATTGTCTGCATAATTAGGATCAGGAAGGGCCCCTATATTCACATAGCTTGACAATACGGTGCCGGGAACAGTGGCTATAAGCCATTTGTCTATCACGAAGTCCGGTTTTGAAATTTCTTCACCGCTTGCATTTACTTCGGATGCTCTTTGCAATTTCCAATTTCCGCCGCTCAAGTATTGATGATTTCCATCCGCTTTGGGCTCGGCATGAGGACGCGCCACCAAGCCGCCTTTTCCATACACTTCCAATTCACTTAAAATGTAGGGTAGATTGTTTTCGGCTTCTGTCATCCACACGCGAACATAACGTCCTTTAGCGAATAAAGCGATTTCATCTGTTTTTTCACTTCCCCCCGGCAACAAAGCGACCTCTTTCCATGTTTTTGCATCGTCGGAAGTCTGGATAGTGCCGGCAAGGGCTTTATTAATCCAAGACAATTTGACTTTATCGAAAGTAGCCGAAGCGCCTAAATCAACATAGACCCATTCTTCACCTGTTCCGGCGCTCTTCCATGCGCTACCGAAACGATAGGAAGGAAGAACAACCAATAATTCATCATTTTTATAATAATCCCAATCGGTAAAACTCCAGTTTAATGCATTCGCCGCCTTCAAGTTGATTTTATAATGCGCGTAATTAACCGCTTGCTTCAAAATGATTTCTTGATTCAATAGCCGTGTTATATTGGCACTTTTACCAAAAAAAGCATCCCACGGAGAGGCGGGTCGTTCTTTTCCAATGTACCCCCTACCATTTTCCTGACCCAGAATATCCCAATTTGTTCCATCATTTGAGCCGTAGGCAACGACCTCATAGCCTTTTGTCTTTGTAGCATCCAAGGTCACGCTGCCGGTCAATACGATTTTATCAACGGAGAAATCAAAATTATTCAAATCCAATTGAAGGTAAACATCCGTCCCATTCACAACGTATTTGGAATCGCTTTTCCCATCAAACAACCATTCACGTTCGTTTTTCTTCAAATTGCCGTTTTGTGTAGAAACATTGATGGTAGCCGGTTCAACAGCAGAGAGGATGCCATCGGTTACTAACTGAGCGGTAAGGTTATAGTCATAACTCGAAGACTGATAGGCGCTTTTCAATTCAGCGACATTCCGGTAAGTCGCATTGTCTGCTACCACTTCCGGAGCATACGTTTCGTTGGGATTGCCCGGATAAATGCCGATTCCGCGGGTGTAGGAGTCTGATTTCGAACTACATCCGGCTAATAGGGATAAACCGATCATAGATAAAAATAAGGGTCTTGTTTTCATGATATTCGTAATTATTATTGGATATCTTGCAAAAATAAATATTGCGGATCATCCGACATGGCTCTCAACAGGTATCCAAAATTCGGAGCTGATGGACTTTTCGGCGCATTTCGCCAGGTCAAGACATACGATGTTTTGTATTTTTTCAAAATTTTCTGTAAATCCAAGCTAAGCGGCCCACATTCACTCAAAGCATGCAATTTATTTTTTTCCTGCGCCAATTGAGTGGTAAAAGCCAAGCCTTCATCTACTACTTTATTAAATTCTTTGCCTTGACCGTACCAGTCAATGGAAATCATATCAATGTATTCATCACCGGGGTAGCCTTTCAAATATTGTTCTACAGAATAGACTTTGTCCGTATTATACACGAATAAGATATTATGTAAGCCTTTTTCTCGCAAAAAATCAACCGTATATCTCCACAATGAAGCATATTCTTCATCCGTGCAACGGGTATCGCCCCACCAGAAAAAACTGCCGGAATGTTCGTGATACGGGCGGAAAAGGAAAGGAATCAGCCTGCCGTTGTCATCCGTCCATGTCAGAAAATAATCAGCCAAAGTGGTCAACCATTGATTGAACATTTCATTGTTTTCGCCGCCGGGGAGAATCGTTTTTATCGCATTCATACCATCGGCGGAAAGGGTTTGTACATCCCAAGCCGATCCGAAGCCATTGGGCGATTTTTTTCCCGAATATTGCGAAGTTATCGGGTTGATAACGTGCCAACTGATGGTAATAATACCGTTCTTTTTGTGAAAGTCTTTCACTTGCTCGGTAATTTGGGCGAAAGAGATAGAATCGAGACTTCTTTCGTGTCCTGTTTCAATTTCTCCCAATTCAAAACCGGCTACGGCGGGATAATCTCCAACAGCATCTTTTGTATCGGAACTTCCCGGCTCATACCAATGGGTATTGCCGGTCATGAGGTCATCTTGGTGACCATACATGATACCTTTGTCCTGCAATTTCTGCAAGCGAGCAAATAACTGTTTAGCCTCCGGAGTCGCTTTGGAATTGGAAACAGGTGATTTAACAGACTCAACACACGACACGAACAGGCTTACGAATAAGCATACAATAATTGAATTTACTGTTTTCATGATAATTATTAAATTAATACAAAGCCATTAATACGACAATACCTTTTCGATAAGCTCTTTAGCGGCTTTCTCCGTCAATGCGTAACCCGCTTTCGTCACATGCACTTCATCAATCGTGTATTCTTTGATCATACCGCCATTTTCATCTCGCAAGAGGGTATTATAGTCAAGATAAGCAAAACCATTGTCCGCGAAAAACTCGGGATGGACGCCGACCCAGCCCTCAGTGATGGAGTTGCCCCAAAAGACTACTTGATTGGAAACTGCGCTATTAGCCTCAGCATAGCGCCCGAAATTAACAGCGGCAGTCAAATCTTGTGCCAATAAACACGCACTGCTACTGAACAAAGAAAAAAGAAATACAAAAATACGCTGTTTCATCTGTGTGTAAGTTAGTGTATCTGTTAAACAAACAGAGCAGACCTTTTGTTGGTCTGCCTCTGTTTCTTGAAATTAACTAAAATCGATTATTCTGCATTAAATACATAATACCAGCCACCATTAGAACTGGGAATAAACAACATCAAATGATCATCATCCAAGTAAGTGATAGTAAACGTGCTGGATGACCAAGGCGCCATGTTATTATAGTCGTAAGGAAACAGAATATTCGTCCCCGCAAACGTAAGCGTACCCAGTGAGCCATAAACGCTGGTAGGAGTCATGTCAAAATTAATACTTCCTTGTCCAACTACTTTTCCCTGCGGATCATACTTGGTTATTTTTTTGCCCTTGAGTGTCAACACCATTTTAGACCCCTCACCTTCATTACAAACATCTTTTTTATCCGATAGCAGGGGTGTCCAACCCCAATAGTCACGACCACTGCTGGGAGCGCCGCCAGACATGATGATTGCACCTACAGGACCGCCATCGGGTGCATCCCAGTCGTCATTCCATACCCAACTTTTTTCTGCGGTCTCGATACTGTTTGTGTAACCAAAAAGAAATCCGTATGCGGGATATGCAGGAGGAGCTATTACCCCTTTTACTTCAACATTTTTTGTTAGTATCCTACCATCAGCCGTAAATGCATTAAGAGTAAGATACTGATCTCCACTAAAGGTAAAAGCAAACTCACCATCGTTTTTCGTACTAGTATTAATACCATCTGTCCATTGACAGAGTACGGCGCTCTCGCATCTCGCTTGCACCTTGTACAGATAACCATCCTCACCATATAAAGCCCCTATGGTCACCTTCAATTCCGAGGCATCTTTTACAATCGTTCCTACATTCGCTTCCTCCACGATTGGTTCGCAAGCGGGGAAAAGCGAGATGAGTGCAAATGCTGTTATTATATAAAATATCCTTTTCATCTTGTTTGAGTTTAATTGTTATTACCAAGCAGTATAAAGCGGAGTGGTATTTTCCCATCCTGCATTTTGTTTCAATCCTCCGTCTGACAGGGCTATTTCCGATTCGGGAATTGGAAAAAATCCGCCATGAGTTGACTTGTAGCGGGCAGCATAACCTCCTTCATGAGGTTTGTTTACATCCACAATTCCGGATCTGTAAATTTTAACATTTTCCTGTTTCGTCAATTCCGTTTCAGCAATATGCCAACGACGGATATCATTCCAACGAATACCTTCAAAAGCCAATTCCCAACGGCGTTCGTTTTGCAAAGCTTGTAACGAATATGGAATCGATGGAAGTCCGGCGCGAGCACGCACTTTATTCAATCCGATAGCGTCTTCCTTCAACTCCGATTGCATAAGGAGGACATCAGCAAAACGAATCAATATCAAATCATGGATATTAGTTAATTGGAAATTCTGGCTCGTGTAATCATACATATCCTGTTCAAATGTTTCCCAATAACCACTTCCATCACTCTTCTTCGAGGATACCGGAGTCCATTTTTTAGACCAGTAATCGGTTTCTTGTTCAAAATCAGCCCAACCTGCTGCACCTTTTACGTATCCTCTTGGATCCAATTCTGCCCGTATATCGCAAATAGAAGCGGCGCGCCTTAAATCGGTTGGTTCTGCTGTGTCCCAAGCATTCCATAAGGAAGGAGTTACAGGACCCGCACCCCATCCTTGTCCAAATGGGAAAGTTTGTTCTTGGGGTTGTCCGCCACGAATACCAAAAAATAAGGCATATCCGTTAGAATAACCGATAGTTGTATCCCAACCTGCAAATTTGGAGTATTTGATTGCAAACATACTTTCGGGATTTATGGACTGATCGTCTTCCACATACCTCAACGGCTGACTATCTATGCCGTTTTTTACGGCACCGCTTCCATCGCTGGTGTAGGTATATTCGCCGACAGTGAGGCGATTGGTATAAGCCCATAAATTGCGGAAATCGGGAACCAAGACATAACCCGAATTAGTTACGCAGTCGTCAATCCAACCGATTACATCGGCTTTTGTTACTGTACTTCCATCGGGAAGGGTAACATCGGCTTGTTGATAAAAACCGGTGTAGAACAAAAATGCACGAGCCATCATGGCTTCTGCAACATATTTATCCACATGTCCGGCTTCTTTAGAAGCCGTTTTCTTGGCAGGCATCAGTTGGATAGCCTGCTTGAGGTCGGAAATAATCTGCCCCCAAGTGACATTAGGATCCGATTGAGGCGTGGATATCGCCAGTGGCTCAGTCGGTACGGGAATGTTCTCGAACAAAGAGGCCAACTCATAATAGTAAAAGCCTCTTAAAAAGTACGCTTCACCCAAAAATTGATTTTTTTGTTCTTCACTATCGTATTGTGTACAGTTATCCAACTTAGCGATAGCTGTGTTAGCGCGTTGAACACCCGCATAGCGATCTGTCCAAAAATTATCAAGCATATCCATTCCCGAAGTCATCATAAGATCAATTGCCTGACACAATTGATCATTCGTTCCGGCGCCCCCAAGCCGATCGTCGGAAGCCAACTCCGACACAAACAGGAATGATTTTTGCGGATTTGCATTCACCAAACTAAGGCTGTTATATACGCCTGTCACCATCTGTTTTGCTTCGGCAAGGGTTGCCGGATAATTAGCCGTGTTTTTATCCGTGAGATTTTCCGTATCCAAAAAATCTTCGCATCCTGTAAACAATATTAGTAGCAACCCGGCTACCATCAATGCTATTTTTTTCATACCCTTCATATTATTATTTTGTTGCATTACGATTAAAACTTAATATTTACACCGAACAAATACGTTCTTGGATAAGGATAATTACCTAAGTCAAGTCCTTGTGCCCAATCATGATCACTTGGAGTAAATCCTACTTCAGGATCCATACCGGAATACTTGGTGAAAGTATAAGGATTCTGCAGCTTAAAGTAAAATCTCAACTGACCCAATGGAAGTTTTGGAAGAATAGATTTCAAATCATATCCTACGGTGATGTCTTGTATTTTCAAATAGTCGGCATCTTCGATAAATATATCCGACACATTGATATAATTTTCACCGGAACCCGGAGTCAGTCGAGGCCATTTGTTGGAAGTCCCCTCACCATGCCAACGTTGATAGACATCTATTCCGTAGTTTTCTTTCGGACTATCGGCATATTTGCGGTAGTTTTTAGCTATTTGTTGCCCAAAAGCGCCATAAGTAGTAAGGCTTAAATCAGCGCCTTTGTATCCGAGGTTGAAATTAAATCCCAACTTGAAATCCGGAAGCGGATTCCCAATCTGTGTCTTGTCTAAGTCGTTGACAATGCCATTGTGATCGCGATCCACAAATTTAATATCACCGGGTTGAACATTTGCTTGTAGGATACCGTCGCCCGTTGCTCTCCACGCATCAATGTCCGCCTGATTTTGGAAAATACCTGCCGTTTTGTAACCCCAGAAGTAACCAATGGGATAGCCCACCTGGGCACGATACATTTCACTGGTTCCTTGTGTGAATTCATTGGCTTTGCCATGATATATTTGTTCCGCATTATCAATGCGTGTTACTTCGTTGTGGTTGTAAGTCAAGTTGAGAGATGCGCCATAAGTCAGACCATTAGCCACATGGTCATTCCAATTTAATCCCACTTCAAGTCCTTTATTTTCAATAGCACCACCATTGATGTAAGGTGCGCCGTCGCTTCCCATACCATAATAGCTCACTATAGGAGCGCGTAATAACCAATCTTTGGTCGTTTTTACATAATAATCCAATACGACACCCAGACGGGAATTTAAAAAGCGGGCATCAAGACCTAAATCAAATTGTTCTGAAGTCTCCCAAGTAATATCCAGATTTTGAAGTCTTCGTACCCAACCGCCCGTTTGTTGTGCATCTACGTTATTTCCAAAAGAGTAGGCGCCGGTAGCACCCATCGAAATAAGTGATAGATAATGGAAATTATCAATTTTGCTGTTCCCATTCTGTCCCCAACTGGCACGGATTTTTAAAAAATCAACAATATCTCTTGCCGGTTCCATAAATGCTTCGTTAGTGACTACCCAACCGGCAGAGACAGAGGGGAAGTAACCCCAGCGATGACCGCGTCCAAAGTTGGAAGAACCATCGGTACGAGCAATTAACGACATCATATACGTTTCGTTGTAGCTATAATTCACACGTCCGAAGAAGGAAGCCAAAGCGCCTTGTCCCCAAGGATAACCGGCCATGCTGGCTTGTCCTGCGACAAGTGTTTTTGTGGAATTGTCTAGATAGGCATGTTTAAAATCATCAAAAACTAACTCACCATTTGTTGCGCGCAGATACTCGCCCATACCCCATTTTTCAGCCGATTGTCCGATCAAAACGTCGAAATGATTGACCGATGCAACATCAAAAGTATAGTTCAAGGTATTATCGATGGTGTAATTCCATCCGGAACTCATATTTTGTTCTACGGTTGAATTTTTACGTTCTGATGTGGTTGACATGTGATAGGGCGCTCCAAAAGAACGATATTTATTTGATGTCATCCGATAGCCGAACTGCGATTTGAAGATCAAATGCTTAATCGGTTGAATTTCTAAATTGATGGCCGCATTGAGAGCGTAGTTTTTGGACTCGCCTTTACCGGATGCCATGACTCCTATCGGGTTTGCCATCTGACCGTCAAAACCTTGTAATCCCATCTCTCGATTATCATCATAATCGAAATAGTTGCCTTCCGAATCTCTTACAGGCATGATAGGCATCGCCCGAAGCATTTGGGAAATGTCGTTACCATACTGGTTGCCGGATGAAACCGTATTCCTGGCGATGTGATTGTAATTGATGTTTTCTCCTACTTTAATGATGTCGAAGCCCTTACCTTTCAACAGTACGTGAGTGGAATTGATACGGAAAGTGGTACGTCCATAATGCGGTGTGTTCGGTTTCCCCAATATACCTTCCTGATCGGCATAAGAAATACCCATGGAAAAAGTGGAGATGTCTGTTCCACCCGTAATATTAAAAGCATGATTCTGAACAGGTGCATTCTTATTGCGTGATTCTTCCAACCAGTTCGTGCCTTTCCATGTTCCGTCTATGGCTCCTTGGTAGTATGGACCTAATATGCTTTGCCAATCAAAACCCGGCAATCCCTGATTAAACTGCAATTCATCCTGAATTTTCATATATTGTTGCGCATCAAGCAATGAAGCCAATTTATAAGGATTTTGAATCCCATAATAGCCATCGTAAGTCACTTGAATCTTCCCGGACTTGCCTTGTTTAGTAGTTACTAAGATAACGCCATTCGCAGCACGTGAACCATAAATAGCGGCAGATGCAGCATCTTTCAACACGTCTATACTCTCAATGTCGGTAGGGTTGAGCGCATTCAGATCGCCACCTGCTACTCCATCAATAATGTAAAGCGGTTGATAATCGCCAACGGTACCAATACCACGGATATTCACCTTAAATCCTTCCCCAGGTTGTCCGTTGTTCTGGATGATGTTCACACCAGGCATTTGGCTCTGCATGGCAGTAAAGGCGCTGGTAGTACTTTGCTTGGCAATAGCATCACCACTCACTTGAACCGTAGCGCCGGTTACCAATTTTTTCTTTTGTACACCGTAACCGATTACAACAACCTCATCGAGAACCTTTTGATCTTCATTTAATGTAATCAGATAATCGGTCTTTCCCGATTCTACTCCTACCGTAGTCGTGATATAACCCATGTAAGTCACCACTAGGATCGCATGGGAAGAAACGCTTAGGGAAAATTTTCCATCCAAATCGGTAGCAGTACCATTCGTTGTTCCTTTCTCCGCCACAGTAGCGCCAATAAGCGCCTCTCCGGTACTGTCAATAATTCTTCCTGTAATTTTTACTTCCTGTTGTTGTGTCTCAACAATCGTTTTTACACCGGAAGCGGCAAATGCAACCGCAGGCAAGAAACTACAACTAACCACAAGCATACAGATTCGTATGAAGCCGTTCGTTTTTTGGGCGACCATCCGCCATTTAAAAAATCTTCTTTTTGAATTCATGATCTTTTTTTGTTATTAGAAACTATCTAAAAGTTATTACTGAATTATTTTATTGAGCATTAAGATAATAAAAATGAAGTAAATCATAGCGGTACTTGACGTAACCGTGTATTCATAATCATTAGCCGATCGTCGGAAATTTTCCAACCACGAAAAAGTTATCTCTCTGGCAAGGGGCTAAAATCCTCGTTTTTTGAAACTCCTTATACGAAACGCAACCGTATCTATTTATAATGCACAAATTCATATTGTGCTTCTGTCATTCCCTTATATCTTATTAATAATCAAATTTCTATAGCTTTTTTTGCATATAATCGCAATAAAGCGGGGATATCTATGCCCCCATTACAAATTTTATCAACACTCTCCTTTTTTATGTGTCAAAAAACGGACGATTAGTAATTACAAATAAAGAAAATAGTTTTAGAAACTATCTAAATCTTATTCCTGAATTATCTTATTGAGCATCAAAGAGATAAAAGCAAGATGAATCATAGCAACACTTGAGTTTACCGTGTATTCATAATCTTTAGCCAACCTTCGGAAATTTTCCAACGATCCATCTTTTTGGCAAGGGGCTAAAATCCGTTGATTTATCGGTTCTCAAAGGTAATTAATAACAAAATTAACAAACTGATTTCCAATTATTTATATGAATTAAATCCTGTTTTTAGACGGTTATTAGTATTTAAAGTAAAATTCTTATTGCCTAAGAGCGATGTGTTTTTCTAAGAGCTATTAGTCTGTACAAATATATAAATGTAATTTCGATATTACTGACACTATATTATCTAAACCTAACACTTTTTGATTGAAAATAAATAAATGGCTCCAAAAGTTATAAAAAGTCTTATTTTATCCTGCAAATGATAAAAAATGAGAATCGAAGAATAAGTGTTTGGATTGTCAAAAATGATACTATTTTAGCAAATGTTAATTTTATCATACCCTTTTCTATAACAATAGTTCGTTAAAAAAATAAATAGTATCTATGCCGCCAGGGCAAACGCATGAAAAATATGTTGTTTTTATAATTTATTATATACCTGTTGTGCATTTAGCAAATATTAATTTTAATGGAGTTCATATTTCTATTTAAAGAGGAACAGATTTAAGTATTGAATCATCGTTAGTGCTGTAATTTTCGAGAGTATTCTCGTAGCTAAACCTACAAAAGTTTTTGCAAAATTGGTATTCATGGAGAATTGTCCTTTGAATTGAGAAAAAAGCGTTTCAATGCGCTTTCGTTTTCGGCGTTTTCGGTTGCTCAATTCGACCGGCACAAGGCAGGTTCTTGCGAGTAGGCACAC